>JACMOK010000068.1 GCA_014378065.1 Flavobacterium sp. | reverse complement strand
ATGGCATTGGGATGCACCATGTCCTGCGCGTAAAAGCGGTAATCTCGCAACTCGTCGATCATGATTTCGTAAGATGGAAAATAGTCGGCCATTGCTGGAAATTGCCTAATCGCTTGGTGCAGGGCACTAATTATATTCGATTTGCTTTGCTGGTTTTCTGTAAAACCATCCTTGAGATGACGCACCGGAGAAACAGTAAGAACCACATGAACATTGGGATTGACGCCACGAATTGCCGCAAGGGTTTCTTCAATTGCTTGTTGAATTGCTGTCGCCGTCAACAATTCTTTTTCAAACTCTGTTTGAGGTACTTTATGGCAATTGGCAACAATCTTTTGTGTGGTTTTTTTACGGTAAACCCATGCGGTACCAAACGTAATAATGAGGTGAGATGCCGACTGGATTTGAGTTTTTAAAACAATTAATTTTTGGTTTAACTGTTTTAGTAAATTTTCTTTGTGGTTTGAACTACAATCAGAATGCACTTCGAAACAATGCCAAAGTTCGTTTGCGTAAAAAAGATCTTGTTCGACAAAAAACTCTTCCGCGATGGCTCTATGAATGATGTTGTGAATTGCCAATGGGTGAAATAAAATTCCAAAAAGATTAACCGTATTTTGAAATTTATAGTAGTCGAACTTTTCTGCAACATTCTGAGCAAAGCACGAACCGAAGGCCAGTATCTTAGAATCATAATCAATGGCATGATCACTTTGTGGGATGGTTATGGGTGTGGTAAATTGCATGATGGAGAAGTACTAATGTAGTATGGGATTTTGAGCAATTTGAATGCAATTGTCATAGCAAAAATTGTTTGTATAGGACTAAATTGCTTTCACAAATAAAGCCATAATTTGGTAATAAAAACTACAATCCATAAAAAAACCCGGAAACTCTGTTGAGCCATCCAGGTCTTGCAGTATTCTTTGAAACTAATATTTAGTAGAAATAGGCCGTAGTAAAAGTGCCTTCTCCTTCATCCTGAATGATGGTCGCAGGATAATCTTGTGTGTTATAAGTATACTGGTAAATATAGGAATCTATAATTCCGAGCCGATTTTCGGTTTCGGTCAGTACGTTATGCATGATACCTGAGGTATAATGATCAGCGAAGGCGATTTTATCCATTCCGAGAATATTCTTCTGCGGGTTGTTTTTGTTGTCATAGGTGTAAGTCACGGTTAAATCGCTGTCGGTGATGGTACTGATTTCACCGGCGGTAAAAGTGATGGTGCCCACGGATGCACTCGCCTGGGTTTGCGTGGTAGCATCCCCAATGAACGAAGTCACTGAAATGGTTCCGTCTGAGTTGTAAACATAGGTTTCCTTATTGCCCAAATCCATTTCTGGATCAACCCTTATGAAAGTAACCAAGCGGTTGGTATCATCATAAATGTAAGTGTTTCGTTGGTCGACAGATCCATCGATGTATTGGTATTCGATTTTGCTAATAAGGTTTCCCGTGTAGGTGACATACATATCAGATTCTGTGGCCACATCATCAATCACACTTACCAGTTTGTTGCCGAGATATGTAAAATTACTCGTTACGATGCTGTCGCCTGTTGCGCCTTGATAAGTATCTACAGCTTTTTTTAATAGAAGTCCGGCAGGCGGCACTATTGTTGGATCCGGATTCTCAGTTGGATTTTGGATACAAGAAGAAAAAAACACCATGCAAACGCTTAACATTAAAAGTAACTTCTTCATTTTAATAATTTTATATTTTAATAATTTTTGACAAATAAACTTAAAAAGAATCACATAAAAAAATTTTTTGATTAAACCAAATGATCCACCGCTAAATTTGGTTCACGAAAGCAACCGCCTTCTCCAAGGCTTCAGGAATTCCCAATACGTCTTTCCCTCCCGCTGTTGCAAAAAATGGCTGCCCGCCACCACCACCTAAAATATATTTGCCGAGTTCCCGAACCACAAGGTTAGCGTTCAGGTTTTTCTGGGCTACCAATTCTTTCGATACATAACAGGTGAGCATGGGTTTGTCTTGCTCAGCCGTAGCCAAAACTAAAAATATATTTTTAGCCGTATGGCCAATTTCGTATGCCAAATCTTTTACACCATTCGAATCCAAATCGACCAATTTGGCTAAAAATTGCACCCCGTTAATTTCTTTGAGCTCGGTAACCAATTCTGCGGTCATGTTTTTAACTTTTTCCTTCATTAGCATTTCAATCTGTCGAGACAATTTAATGTTGTCCTCTTGCAATGCAACCACAGCCTTAAGCGAATCCTGAGGGTTTTTCAAAGCCAACTTGATGTCGTAAAGCATCATTTCATGCGACGCATAGTACGATTTTACAGCTGTACTAGTGATCGCTTCAATACGACGGATGCCTGCGGCTACGGCGCCTTCGCTAATAATTTTAAAATGCCAGATGTCGGCGGTATTACTAACGTGAATGCCCCCGCACAATTCAATGCTATTACCAAATTTTATAGCACGCACGGAATCGCCATACTTTTCTCCAAACAACGCCATCGCCCCTTCCGCTACAGCTTGCTGAAATGGAATATTTCTTCTTTCGATTAAAGGCAAATGCTCTTGAATTCTGCTATTGACAAAATCTTCGACTTGCTGCAATTGTGTTTCAGACAACTTGGCAAAATGTGAAAAATCGAAACGCAAATAATTCGGATTGACCAGCGATCCTTTTTGCTCAACATGCGTTCCTAAAACACTTCGTAACGCTTGATGCATTAAATGGGTAGCGGAATGGTTTTTGGCAGAATCGGTTCGCAATCGGCTGTCGACTTTGGCTATAAATGTACCCGCCACATTTTCAGGAAGACTTTTGGTCAAGTGCAGAATCAGGTTGTTTTCCTTTTTTGTATCGACAATGGCGATAGTTTCATTTGGGGTATTTAAAACACCTTGGTCGCCGACTTGCCCGCCGCCTTCTGGATAAAATGGCGTATGATCGAGCACAATTTGATACATTTTGCCTTCCTTTTTTGAGTCGACTTTGCGGTAACGGGTAATTTTTACTTCATTAACCAAAAGATCGTAGCCTACAAATGTCTCAGTATTGCCTTCTATTAAAATGGTCCAGTCATCGGTAGATACTTCGGAAGCAGCACGGGAACGCGTTTTTTGTTCGAACATTGCTTTATCGAAACCGGCTTCATCGAGTGCTACCTGGCGCTCTCTTAAAATCAGCGCCGTTAAATCAATGGGAAAGCCAAAGGTGTCATACAATTCAAACGCTTTTTGTCCGGTAACCGTGTTATCTTCTGCTTCTGAAATTACATTTTCGAGCAATTGTAGCCCTTGGTCTAAGGTTCTTAAAAAGGAATTTTCCTCTTCACGAATCACGTTGGTAACCAGGTTTTGCTGCGATGTAATTTCCGGAAAAGCACCTCCCATCTGATCGCTCAAAGTGCTGACCAATTGGTAAATAAAGGCTTCTTTAGTCTCTAAAAAAGTAAATCCATATCGGATGGCGCGGCGTAAAATTCTTCTGATCACATAACCGGCTCCGGTATTTGAGGGCAGCTGTCCGTCAGCAATCGCAAAGGCTACCGCGCGAACGTGGTCGGCAATGACCCGAATGGCGGTGTTGATTTTTTCTTCTTCATCGTCTTTGGGTTTGATTGTATATTTGGCACCGGTGACACTTTCAATCTTTTGAATTAAGGGTGTAAACACATCGGTATCATAATTTGATTGTACATTTTGCAACACCATACACAACCTTTCGAAACCCATTCCGGTGTCGACGTGTTTGGCGGGCAATTTTTCAAGCGAGCCATCGGCTTTGCGGTTGAATTCCATAAACACATTGTTCCAGATTTCGACTACATGCGGATGGTCGTTGTTGACCAGTTCCTTCCCAGATACTTTTGTTTTTTCCTCTGCCGAGCGGATATCGACATGAATTTCGGAACACGGACCACAAGGACCCTGCTCTCCCATTTCCCAAAAATTGTCTTTTTTATTGCCTAATAAAATGCGGTCTTCGGCAATTAACGTTTTCCAAATGTCATAGGCTTCCTGATCGAAAGGCACGTTTTCTTCTTCACTGCCCTCAAAAACGGTGACATATAGCAGGTCTTTGTCTATTTTGTATACGTCCACCAGCAATTCCCAGGCCCAGTGAATGGCTTCTTTCTTGAAGTAATCGCCAAAACTCCAGTTGCCCAGCATCTCAAACATAGTGTGGTGGTAGGTATCGATACCGACTTCCTCTAGATCGTTGTGTTTTCCCGACACGCGAAGGCATTTTTGGGTATCGGCAATTCGTTTGCTCTTGGGTGTGCCGTTGCCCAGAAAATATTCCTTAAACTGCGCCATGCCCGAATTGTTGAACATCAGTGTCGGATCGTCTTTGAGGACTATCGGAGCAGAAGGAACGATTAAGTGTCCTTTGCTTTGAAAAAAATCGAGAAATTGTTTTCTTACGTCTTGTGATTTCATGTTTTGATTGCAGTTGTATGGTATGCCCCGGATCGTAGCGGAAATCCTTTTTTGTTTTTTTTAAAACCGCGCTTCGACTCGGATCACGGCGACAAAAAAATAAAAAAGATTGCAACGGATAGCCGGAAAAGGCACCTTATCATTTTAATTCTGACAAAAAGAGCCCGACAAATGAAACATTTCTTTAAATTTGTTCGACTAAGTTGTAACAGGGAACAGAAAAAGCCCTCTTTCAGATGCAAAAATAGTATATTTTAAAACATGGCGAAGGTAAAATATTATTACGATTCAGAAAATTTGGCCTACCGGAAAATAAAAATCAAAAAAGCTACAAAATTTGGTTATATTGCCTTGTTCCTATTGTCTTCGGGTCTGTTTGGCGTTTTAAGTTTTGTGGTTTTGCTCAATACGCCATTTTTTGAAACGCCAAAAGACCGTTTGCAAGCTAGAGAAATCGAAAATTTTAAATTGCGCTATGCGATTTTAAATAAAAAAATGGATCAAATTGATGACGTTTTGGAAAATGTGGAAGATCGGGACAATAACCTATACCGCGTTTATTTTAACACATCTGCCATTCCAGAGGAACAACGAAAAGCAGGTTTTGGTGGGATCAATCGTTATAAGGAACTCGAAGGGTATGACAATTCTGAATTGGTAATCAACACGGCAAAGCGCGTGGATGTGATTTCTAAAGAGTTGGTGATTCAATCCAAGTCGCTAGATGAAATATTAAAATTGGCTAAAGAAAAAAACAACTTGCTCGCGGCGATTCCTGCCATTCAGCCGGTACGAAATGAAAATTTAAAACAGATGGCATCGGGTTTTGGGTACCGAAGTGATCCATTTACGAAAGTCAGAAAGTTTCATGAAGGGATGGATTTCTCAGCCAAAATAGGCACACCCGTTTTTGCAACCGGCGATGGTGTAGTGGATCGCGCCGACAATACCGCATCAGGTTATGGAAATCATGTTGTTCTTCGACATGGTTTTGGTTACGAAACGCTCTATGGACATCTGAGTAAATACAATTGCCGGGTGGGACAGCGGGTAAAGCGCGGCGACATCATTGGTTATGTTGGCAGTACGGGAAGATCGGAAGGACCGCATTTGCACTATGAAGTGCATAAAAACGGAGCGGTCGTCAACCCATTGAACTTTTATTACGGAAATATTTCGGCAGCTGAATATGTTGTCATATCCAAATTAGCAAATCAAGAAAATCAATCCTTAGACTAATGCACATAGAACTATCACCAGAAAAGAGGTATTTTAGTATTGGCGAATTGGCCAGAGCATTTGGGGTGAATGCCTCATTAATTCGATTTTGGGACAAAGAATTTGATATTCTTAAACCAAAAAAAAATGCAAAAGGCAACCGGATGTTCACGCCCGAGGATGTGAAAAATTTACAATTGATTTATCATTTGGTTAAAGAGCGAGGTTTTACCCTGGAAGGTGCCAAAACCCATCTTAAAGAAGGACAGAAAAAAACACTCGATAAATTTGAAATTATCAGTAAGCTCGAAGGAATCAAAGTGCAGCTACAACATATTAAAAACGAATTGTAACCAGCGAATTAAATAAAATAAATAGCAACCTCTAAAATTAAACAACATGAGAAAATTTTTGCCTTGGATCATCGGAATCGGAATTGTACTGGCTATCGTCTTTTATGTCGTCGGCGTTAAAAACACGGCCCTGCGTTACAATCAGGCGGTAGGAAAAGAATGGGGAAATGTCGAGACTGCCTACCAAAGAAGAAACGACTTGATTGGGAATTTAGTTAACACCGTAAAAGGTGCCGCCGATTTTGAAAAAGGAACTTTAACTGCAGTAATTGAAGCCCGTGCCAAAGCGACATCCGTTAATATTGATCCGTCGAATATCACGCCCGAGCAGTTAACGCAATTTCAACAAGCACAATCGGGAATAACCTCTTCTTTGTCACGACTTTTGGTCTCGGTTGAACGATACCCCGAGTTAAAAGCCAATGCTAATTTTTTAAAATTACAGGATGAATTGGCGAGTACCGAAAATCAGATTTTGACATCAAGAACCCGTTTTAACGAATCTGTACAACAGTACAATGGATACGTTTTAGCCATGCCCCAAAGTATATTTTTAGGAAGCTACAAAGAAAAACCCTACTTTAAATCGGTAGCAGGTGCTGACAAACCCGTTGAAGTAAAATTCTAAAAAGTCATTGCAGCATTTCATAGTGGTTCCTTATTTTGAATAATGGAGCCGCTGTGTACTGTCTGTATAAAATAGGTAATATGTCAAAAGTAGAAGATTTTTTAACGAAAGAAGAAGAGCAAGCTGTGGTCGAAGCCATTCGCTTAGCCGAAAAAGAAACTTCTGGCGAAATTAGAGTGCACATAGAAAAAACAACGACCCTCGCCGCGTTCGATCGCGCATTAGAGGTTTTTCATTTGTTGAAGATGGATGAAACCGAACTTAAAAATGGCGTGTTGATTTATGTGGCTGTAAAAGATCAAGCCTTTGTTATTTGTGGCGATAAAGGTATTAACGATCTTGTCACAACAGATTTTTGGGATAGTACAAAGGAAGCCATGGCGGCTCAGTTCAAAGACGGACATTTTAAACAAGGTTTAATTGATGGCATCAGTAAAGCCGGCGCCCAATTGCAAAAATATTTTCCTTTCGATGAGAAGGACACGGATGAATTGTCTAACGAAATTTCAAAAGGATAATGGCTTTACAAAAATTAAATGCTCCGATCTTATTTACACTACTGCTTTCATTTTTTTGCGCTTCGATTGGTTTTGCTCAGTTTACAATTCCTGAAAAACCGAGTTTACAGACATCTGTTTACGATTATGCCAATGTTTTGAGCGCAGCCGAAAAGGCCCAATTGGAAGAAAAACTAATCCGCTATTCTGATTCCACTTCGACCCAAATTGTAGTAATCACGATTGAAACCCTAGAAGGAGAAGACATCGGAATTCTAACGCCGAAATGGGGACAAACTTGGGGAATAGGTGGCTCTAAGGAAAACGACAATGGCGTGGTTATTCTATTGGCCAAAGCCGAAAGAAAAATCTGGATCTCGGCCGGTTACGGACTGGAAGACCGCCTGACCGCCGGAATTGGAGGCGAGATTGCCCGCAACATTATCATTCCAGAATTTAAGGCGGGGAGTTATTATAATGGTTTAGATAAAGGTGCAGATGCGATTTTTAATGTTTTTAAAGGCAAATATAAAGGCGAAAGAAAACAAAATAAAAATCAAAAAATTCCCATTTTACCCATCATCGTGATCATCGTTGTAATTTTGGTGTTGATTTCGAGAAGAAAAAATAATGGTGGGAATTCTGGCAGTTCGAGCGGTGGCCCTAGTTTGATGGATGTCATTCTGCTGAGTAGTTTGGGCAGAAGCAGCGGTGGATTTGGCGGTGCTTCGGGTGGCGGATTTGGCGGTGGCGGAGGCGGTGGCTTTGGCGGCGGCTTCGGCGGTGGCGGTTTTAGTGGCGGCGGAAGCGGCGGAAGCTGGTAGCCTATACAACTACATTTTCTGAAACAGATACATCTAATACATCATAAAACGCTTTTCTGAAGGTTTTTCTTTACCCGCAAATCTTTCAATTTTATACGTTAAAGAGAACATCGCATATCGCTTTAAAACCACATTTTCCTCATCTCTGATGGCATTCGGCGTTATTGTCCTGGTTGCACTTTGATTTTGGTTTAAAACATCGTACACTTTTACTTTGGCTGTGAATTTTTTATTGAAAAAACTGTAGGCCAGACTTGAATTCCACAAATAAAAATCTTTTTTGAAACCATCGACGATATTGGAATTGTATGAATACCCAAAATCATTGCCAAAAACCCAATTCTTTGGCCAGTAATTGGTGGTTTGAATGTTGAATTTGTGCAATACATTCGACGCACTGCGCACCGTATAGTTGGTATATTTGCTTTCGTTATAGGTAAGCGAATAAGAAGGATTGATCGTCAGCAATTCTCCATAATCATAATTGAAGTTAACCCGCGGCTTTAACTCTACCGAATTGGCTTCAAACAGTTTTGAATTGGTAAATCCTTTCGATTTACTGAGCGCTGAATTCAATCCAATCATGATTCTAAAAGTATGCGCTTCCTTTTTTATAGATTTATTCCAATGAAATCCACCGTAGGTTTCATAAGTGCCAGAAACATTGTCATAACTGGTGGTTCGTTTGCCGCTGCTGTCAAAAAGCGTCGCCGTAACCCTTTGAGTATTGTAGTAACTTCCTCCGGCATAAATCGTATAACCCGAGCGAGTGGCGTAATCGTAATTATTGTATCCGACGTTGGCGTTGTGACCATCGTCTATCTTAAGATTTTGATTGCCCACAAATGTATTGAGCGGATCAGCTAAATTTTCGATGGGCAATAGCTGCAATGCCGAGGGAAAGCCGGCCAGGTATTCATAACTCAGGCGCAGCGATTTGGATTTGCTAAAGCGGTAGCTTCCATAAGTGGTCATATACGGAAAGATATAAGTCCGATTCAGCACCGTACTGGTTCCCAAATAACGCGAATAATTATCCATTTGGGAAATAGTGGTTCCTACAGAAAAATCAAAATTAAATTTACTTTTCTGAATCGTAAATCCTGATTTTGGAGTGATCAATTTCATTGTGGAGGAAAAAAAATTGGTTTGGGGATCATTAACTGCGGTATACGAATCTAAAACAGTGTCAAAATCATAGGTTTTCTGATCTTCTGAAACTTTTTCCCAGCGGGCATAGACGCCCAGCCTTAGATTGAGGGAATCTTTTATTGGTTCGGCAAACTCAATTTCAGTTGCATAGGAATCTTTATTATTTCGGTTTTTGCGTATCTGATCGCGCACATCATCCGCATCGCTATTTTGGTAAAAACGCGTGACCGATTTATTCAAGCCACCCACATCTTCATTTGCATTTATATTTTCAAACATCACATTGACATATCGTCCCTTTCGGGCAAAGGTTTTATTAAAATTGATGGTATTGCTAAAATTGGTCTTGTCGCTATTATCTGAAACCTGCGACGCATTGTCATTAAGGAGTTGGTTCGAGTCATCGGCTGTCGACTCAGAAGACACTCCCTTGTTTTTCGTGTTTGCCTCTGAAAATTTAGTTGTCATTACAAAGGTAGCAGTGGAATCAACCTTATACTCAAAATTAAAATTTAAGTTGTGTCCAAAACTTTCCTCGCTGGTAGTATTGTTGGAAATCGTTGTCTGATTGCCCGCCGGCAGCAATTTAACCCACTTGGTACGGTTTTGATTTTCGCCAGTCGCGTTCGTAAAAAAGTAATTGCCGCTCGTGTCAAAATTCTTCAACCACTGATCGGCGTAATTCAGGCCAACCATATTTGAACGGATGATGCCTTTGCCGCCACCAAATCGGAGGTTTCCAATACCATAAGAACCATCATTATTGATGTAAACATTTTCGTTGCGGCCGCCGCCCATATTGTCAAAAACCTCATCCATTGAAAAGCCTGTCGCATTAATATTATTTGACGAAGCCAATATGCTTATTTTTCTCTTTTTCTTAAAATAATTGACTAGTGCACTACTTTCATAACGATCGTCAGTACCGTAGCCGCCCATAAATTTCCCAAAAAGTCCCTTGTTTTTTTCTTCGTCAATAGTCAGATTAATGCTTGCGTTATTCGAACTGGCTGCTGATTTGGTAAGCTCCTCTTTTTTTGTTTTGGTGTCAGTAATCTGTACTTTATTGATAATTTCAGAAGGCAAACTTTGCAAAGCGATCTTTCCATCCTTATCAAAAAAGGGCTGGCCATTGACTAAAACCTGATTGACTTCTTTTCCATTAACGGTGATTTTTCCGTCTTCGGAAATTTCAACTCCCGGCAATTGCTTTAGTAATGTTTGCACGTTGGAGTCGGGACGAACTTTAAAGGAAGAGGCATTAAATTCTAATGTATCTTTCTTAATTCGAATCGGTGGCACTTCACTTTTTACCACCACTTCGCCCAGAGTATTACTGTTTTCAACGAGCGTTATGACTCCGAAATCAATATTGTCTGAAAGAAATGAAAGTTGTTGTTTGTAGGTTTGGTAGCCTACATAAGAAACCTTTAAGAAAAATGGTTTCGTTATTTTGCGGGTGTTCATTAAAAAAGCACCCTTCTTATCGGTGATGGTATAGTCGATTACGGTCGAATCTGCTGATGAAGATAAGTAAACGGTTGCCGCTTCCAGAGGTAGCTGCGATTTACTGTCGCATATTTTTCCTTTGATGGCGATGGCGTTTTGCGAAATTCCAGTGCAACTGATTAAAAAAGCTAAGAATAGAAAGTATTTCGGCATAAAAAAATATCGTTGTTAGGACCGGAAATAACAACAACGAATTAAGTCATTTAGTATTTAAAGAAAAAATTTCTTACTAAAATTTTAACAATTTTATTTTTCTCGGATGTAAATATCAATTGGAACGCCAGAAAAGTCCCAGTTTTCCCTAATCTTATTTTCTAAGAAACGCTTGTAAGCTTCTTTGACATATTGAGGCAAATTAGCAAAAAAGACAAATTGTGGCGTCGGTGTTGGCAACTGCATACAATATTTTATTTTAACATATTTTCCTTTCAAAGCGGGTGGCGGATAGCCTTCGATCACTTTGAGCATGTGGTCATTAAATTTGGAAGTGGGAATGCGTTGCTTTCTGTTCTCAAAAACCTGAACGGTCGTTTCAAGTGCTTTCAGTAGCCGTTGTTTTGTTAAAGCGGACACGAATAAAATCGGCACATCGGTAAAAGGCATTAATTCCTTTCGGATTTTTTCTTCGTAGTCACGCGTCGACATGGTGTCCTTTTCAACAAGATCCCATTTGTTGACTAGAATTACGACGCCTTTCCTATTTTTTTCTGCCAGCCAGAAAATGCTTTGGTCTTGTCCTTCAAACCCTCTGGTGGCGTCAATAATTAATATACAAATGTCGGCATGTTCTATGGCTCGAACCGAACGCATCACCGAATAAAATTCGAGATCTTCTTTCACTTTGGCCTTCCGACGAATTCCGGCAGTATCGACCAAGTTAAATTCAAATCCGAAACGGTCGAATTTGGTATCAATGGAATCCCTTGTTGTTCCTGCAATATCGGTTACCATAAATCGCTCTTTACCAATTAAAGCATTGATAAAACTTGATTTTCCGGCATTTGGTCTTCCCACCACCGCAAAGCGTGGTAGCACAATTTCATCCTGCACCGGCTCTGGCTTTACCGGAAAAGCATCGATTAACGCATCAAGCAAATCGCCTGTTCCGCTTCCGGAGATACTCGCAAAAGTATAATACTCTCCCAAACCTAAATTGTAAAATTCAATTGCGTCTTTCTCCCGCATCGAATTATCGACTTTATTGACAGCCAACAAAACAGGCTTGGTTACTTTGCGAAGCATTTTTGCGACCGCGTCATCCATCGGCGTAATGCCTTCTTCAACATCAACTACAAAAATAATCACGTCGGCTTCATCTATCGCAAGTTCCACTTGTTTTCTGATCTCTCCTTCAAAAATATCATCTGACCCACGAACATAACCTCCCGTATCGATTACCGAAAATTCTTTTCCATTCCATTCACTTTTGCCATAATTCCGGTCTCGGGTCACCCCCGAAATCGAATCTACAATAGCTTCTCTTCTCTGTATCAGCCGGTTAAAAAGTGTTGATTTTCCAACGTTTGGTCTTCCTACAATGGCCACAATATTATTCGTCATTCTTTTTAAAATATTTACTTCGTCAGTTCGGCGTTTGCCGGTTTCGGGTTGCAAAGGTAAGGTTTCAAAAACAAAATACCAGCCTTTTTTTATAACGCATAGTTTAACCTTTTTTAACAAATATAACAGAATGGCTTTTCGTTAGGTAATTGTCCCATCTAATTGAACTATTATGAAAATTGATAAAAAATTTGACGCTCCTTTTGAGAAAATAAGTTTACACTCACCCGAATCCGTTAAAGCAGTTTGCGACAAACTGCAAGGAACGTCAAAAACCGAGTATGATATCCGTAGCAACGGCAATCACATTTGGGTCGAATTGGGGCAAAAAAAACAACACTTTTGGTCCCCGATGCTGCATTTGCGAATTGAACATGCAAACAACCAGACTTTTATTAGAGGCGAATTTGCCGAAAACCCATTGCTTTGGACGGTCTTTCTTATTATTCAGATTGGCAGTATTGCCGTATTTTTAGTTGCGTTAATGGTGGCTGGTATCAAATATCATGGAGGTCATAATTTTAATTTGCAATTGTTGGCGATGTTTGCCATGATTTCGGTTTGGCTGGCTTTGCATTTAATTTCTGAACGCTTCAAACGAAAAGGAATGCAACAGAGGGAAGCGTTGCATAATTTTGTGGAGGCCATTTCAGCCACATGAATCCAAGTGCGGTTGCGTGAAGGATAGAAGCAAAGTGCCGTGCACTGCGAAGAGCCTGACCCTCAGGGGCACGCCCAAAAAATAGTTATTGATTGTAACCGAAACGTTTAAGCATATTGGCGTTGCTTCTCCAGTTTTTATTGACCTTTACGTACAATTCAATGTGGATTTGCTTGCCAAAAAATTTCTCTAAATCGGCACGCGATTCTACGCCGACCTTTTTTAATGCGGCACCCTTGTGTCCGATAATAATTCCCTTTTGCGTTTCGCGTTCGACCATGATCAAAGATCGGATGCGGATAATATTCTCATCTTCGACAAATTCTTCGGTTACGATTTCTACCGCGTATGGGATTTCTTTACTGTAATTGAGTAGGATTTTTTCGCGAATGGTTTCATTGACAAAGAACCGTTCGGGCTTGTCGGTCAGCGTATCTTTTGGATAATATGCTGGTGATTCGGGTAGTAAGGCTATAATTCTTGTGAAAACTTCAGGGACGTTAAAATTCTTTAGCGCTGATATGGGGAAAATTTCCGCATTGGGCACTTTCTCTGTCCAAAAAGCGACTTGTTCTTCTAGCTGAACTTGGTTGGAGTTGTCAATTTTATTTAGAAGCAATAAAACGGGGATTTTGGCGTGGATGATTTTATCAAAAAAACCTTCATCTTTTAATTCTTGTTCGCCAATTTCTACCATATAAATCAAAATATCTGCATCTTCGAAAGCTGATTTGACGAAGTTCATCATTGATTCTTGCATTTCGTAAGCCGGTTTTATAATTCCGGGAGTATCGGAAAGAATAACCTGAAAATCTTCTCCATTGACGATGCCTAAAATCCGGTGTCTGGTGGTTTGCGCCTTGGAGGTAATAATAGACAGACGTTCGCCCACAAAGGCATTCATAAGTGTTGATTTTCCTACATTTGGATTTCCAATGATGTTTACAAATCCTGCTTTATGTGACATAAAAATGATTTTTTGATAGATACTAAAAAAGCCACTCTTTTCAGAATGGCTTTTAACATGGTAGCGGGAACAGGACTCGAACCTGTGACCTTCGGGTTATGAGCCCGACGAGCTGCCTACTGCTCTATCCCGCGCTGTTCGAGTGCAAATATACAACGAATATTGATAAGTGCAAGTTAATTTTTATAAAAAATTGTATTTCAGCTATTGTACTTGCCCGTTGGAAGTTATAACTAATTTGGCGAGATAAAAGATAGAAACCGCCATCTTCAATTTTAATTTTGTAAATTCCTATATAAATAAAACAACGATTTGAAGGATCAGATGTTATTTTTATAATCGAATTTAAAAGATGAAGGAATGGATTACGTTCAATTATTGGGATTGTCGGCGGCTGTAATTACTTCAGTTTCCAATATCCCACAAGCTTTAAAAATCATTCGTACCAAAGAAACCAAAGGCGTTTCTACAAGTAGCTATACTTTATTATTAATCGGTTTGCTGTTTTGGATTGGCTACGGCATCCAACGCAACGATTTGCCAATTATTTTGTCAAATGCCCTCTCGGTGATTATCTGCGGCAGTGTGTTGTTCTTAAAATTAACGTCAAAAAAGGTTTTGGATGATATTCATGATAAAATACGCCAAGACTAGCATCCAAAGGCTTAACAAAAATGCGTTTTGTTTTCCACTCGTTTATAATTCTTATCTTGTAATCCTACAACACCTATTTAAATGGAAGCTTACGAAACTTTAATTGAAGCCATTGAAGCCCTAAAAAATCAAGGTTATACTACAGATTTCAATATTAAAGAAAATCTGTTGCATAGTACTGATGGCGCCCATCAATTGTTACATCATGATTTTGTTATTGAATAAATCCTTTCGTTTCGATGTCAATGAAGAGCCGTCAGACCAAGCGGTACTTTATGCTATTTCCTCGGTAGACCGGCTGGTAAGAGGTATTTTAGTAAATGGCTATGGTATTTATTCTGAGGATTCTACCAATGAAATTTTGGATAAACTCAAAAATTCGCATAAAAAAACCCATTAAAAAATATAATGGGTTTAGTGTCTAATGTGAGTTTTTTTTACAATGTGGCCATATCAATTACAAACCTGTAGCGCACATCCCCACTTGTCATTCTATCGTAGGCAGCATGAATATCTTTTATATTGATCATTTCGATCTCTGAAACGATGTTGTGTGCTGCGCAGTAATCTAACATTTCTTGGGTTTCCGGTAATCCACCTATCAAAGAACCCACTAAGCTTTTTCGTCCTCCAATTAGACTAAAAGCATGCAACTCATAAGGCGTGGGTGGCACCCCGACACAAATGTGAGTGCCATTGGTTCTGAGCAAAGCCAGATAACTATTCAAATCATGCGGCGCCGAGACCGTATCGAGAATGAAATCGAAATATCCGTTTACGTCTTTCATTTGCGTTTCGTCCGTACTGACTACAAATTTATGGGCCCCTAATTTTTTAGCGTCGGCTTCTTTTTTCGGAGAAGTACTTAAGACCGTTACCTCGGCACCAAAAGCCACACCGAATTTTACAGCCATGTGACCCAAACCTCCCAGTCCTAATACGGCGAGCTTGTGTCCTTTTCCAACTTTCCAATAGCGTAACGGAGAATAGGTCGTAATTCCGGCGCAGAGCAGGGGCGCCACCGCTGCCAATGGCAATTTGCTGGAAATGTGGAGCACAAAATCTTCATGCACTACGATCGTGTTGGAGTAGCCACCGTAGGTTGGGGTTTTGCCATCTTGCTCTAAGCTATTATAAGTAGCGGTCATTCCCTTGAGACAAAATTGCTCGAGCCCTTCCTGGCAGTTTTCACACGTACGGCAAGAATCGACCAAACAACCAGTACCGGCAAGGTCACCGACTTTAAACTTTTTGACTTGGCTTCCTACCTGAATCACTTTTCCTACAATCTCGTGTCCGGGAACCATTGGGAAAATTGACCCTCCCCAGTCATCTTTAATCTGGTGCAAATCACTATGGCAAACGCCACAAAACTGAATGTCAAACTGCACATCGTGCGGGCCCACCTCTCGTCGTTCGAATTCCCAGGGTGCTAAATTGGATTGGGCATCTTCTACTGCATAACCTTTTGTTGGTATCATAATTTGTATTTTTTATTAAAGTTAGGGAATTATTTGATTTCCAAACAAAAGAAAATTTCAAAAAATTAGCATTTTTTTTGTGTAGCTTTATATCCTACTTGAAAATTCATCCTATTCGAAAACAACGAATTCAGACATTATTTATCATGAACATAAAAATTAAGATTATTCTTTCGGCGCTACTTCTTATTTCTTGCAATATTAACCCGCAACTTTTGCAGACAGTTTTTACTTTCCCGGAAACGATGGACGAGATATCTGCCGTTGAAGTATCACAAAAATCTGATTGGATTTGGACTTTAGAAGACCGAGGCAATAGCCCCACGTTGTATGCTTTCAACAAAAAAGGGCAAATTTTAAATACCCTTATTATTACCGATGCCACCAATCAGGATTGGGAGGACCTGACCTCAGATCCTGCTGGCAATTTGTATATTGGCGATTTTGGTAACAACAACAACCAACGCCAAGATTTATGCATTTATAAAGTTGCGGCCAAACAATTGAAAAAAGACAAAACGAAAATTGCTGCTAAAATTTCATTCTATTTTCCTGAGCAACGTGATTTTCCGCCAAAAAAAACTGATTGGTTCTATGATGTGGAATCGTTTTTTATTTTAAACGATACTTTTTATCTTTTTACAAAAAACAGAAGTTCTGCATTTGACGGCACTACTTTGCTTTACAGCGTTCCGAATAAAACTGGAAAACATGCAGCACAATTGATCAGCACGTTTAAAACCTGTGACACTTTTAAACAATGTGCAATTACCAGCGCCGATTGCAGTGCGGACAAATCAAAAGTAGCACTGCTGAGTTCGAGCCATATTTGGTTGTTTACCGATTTTAAAACAGATCAATTCTTTACCGGAAAAGTGCAACAGATAGATTTGGAAAATTATTCACAGAAAGAGGGGTTGTGCTTTGTGGGGAATAATAAACTTTACATTACTGATGAGCGAAAAAAGAACAGTGGCGGCAATTTATACGAATTGGATTTGGATCATTTAAAACCCTAATCCCAAGCTAAAAGACAATCTTCCTCCATCACTCGAATAAAAATAAGCTGCTTTGGCCGTCAGCAAACTGACTCCATTAAACCAAATTCCGGCACCAGCCGATTGATGCCATTTATCGGATGTATCGGCTTTAAGCCAGACCCTGCCATAATCGAAACCGCCAAAAATACCATACCGAATCGGGGCCAAACCATTTTGAAGTTTGCCCAAACTATAACGAATGTCAGTGCTTTGGTAAAAAGATTGCTTTCCATAAAATCGTTGGTTTCTAAATCCTCGCAAATCCAAATCGCCGCCAACAGTTGCAGCATGGTAAAATTCGTACTGGTCATCCAACAATGCTTTTCCCTTTAACAGCGTAGCCAGCA
Source organism: Flavobacterium sp. (assembly GCA_014378065.1). GTDB lineage: Bacteria > Bacteroidota > Bacteroidia > Flavobacteriales > Flavobacteriaceae > Flavobacterium. The sequence continues at coordinate 24,394 of JACMOK010000068.1, read as the reverse complement.
CCAACTTACCGTCAGGTACTAATTTGTAGGTAAATCCAAGCATACTTTCCGCGTAGGGAAATCTTCGGTCTGTGGCTTCGATATTGACTTTAAATCCACCTAAAATTGAAAAAGTCATTCCTAAAGTGGGAATTGAATTGTTGTCAAAATTCTCGTAGGCGTATTTTGCGTTGATATCAACATAATTTTTATAATAAAAAACATCGGGATTGATTGCTCCAAACTGAGCGATGTAGCGGTTGGGGGTTTTCTCTACCGCGATTCGTTCAAAAGAAGTGTTGAGTAACACCGTATTGCCAAAATCTCCAATCCACTGCAGCGCGGGAGACGCTTTGAGGGTTCTAATTTTAACTCTATTGTAATCCATTTTTAGCTTCTCATCTAAATTTACCGATTCATTTCCGAAACCAAAGAAATTGGTAGCAAAATTTGGACTCGTGTAAAGTGCGTCTAATATTAAATTCCATTTTCCAGCAAAATGTGGAAAAGTTCCTTTGTACGATAGTTCAAAACCGCTGGTAGCGAAATAATAATTTCCTTTTACAACGTGGCGTTGCGAATATGGAAAACGATGAAATCCGTTTACGGTATAATTGACAACCGCGCCGATTTTGACACCATCATCCGGATTAAAACCCATCAGCGGATAGCCTGCGAAAACATTGTATTTTGGTTTTTTATAGTCGTAAGTATTAACTTCATAATTGTCGGAAAATACAAAGTGTGCATTTCCTTTGCTCTGGATCGTACTCGCTTTTGATTTAAAATCGTAGATACTAATTTTTTTGCCTCCAGTGATTTTGTAGGTATCGTTGTCTAATCCGCCCAAGAGTCGTATTTTAATATTTTTACCACTCTTTCCGCTGACTTCAAACACATCATCACCTCCAAGACTATAAATCCACAATTCTTTAGTATCCTTAGATGAGTATGTTCTTTCCTGGATCAAAGTTGACTCTTCATTTTTTATCGTGTAGGTTTCGACTTTAGTAGCATTTCCTTTACGAGTTATTACAAACTTGTCTTTTTTCTCGGTTCCTACCAGTATCGCCGTTTTTTGCAAAATCAAATAATATTGGTGGGCGTAACTTTCGAGGTGGGTTTTCCTTATTTTCAATTGCATTTTTATTTTAGCAATCGATTCCCCGTTGACTTCATTGGGCAAGCTTTCAAAAGCTTTATCTATTTCTGCATTGGAAAGATTAGTGACTATGTAACGCGCTTGTTCTGACCATAATTTTTCGTCAGATTTGTTCAGCAGTGCAAGATCCAGAGTGTAAGCATCGCGGTTAAACCATTTTACTTTTTTTAAATTTTGACCAAAGCTTTTCATATTTCGAAAAGCGGGAATATTCATCAATATCTTAAGCAAGTTACCATCATACTTTGTAAAGGCTTGTTCCCTATTTCGTGGAATCGGACGATAGATAATTTTATCCTTTTCTTTGTATTCTCCCCAGCGCCACTGATCACTGTTGCGGTTCCAATCGCCAATCAACATGTCAAAAAGACGCGCTCTGATGTAGGCTTTTTGATCTACTTCATATTTTACATCCAACTGAATATTGGTTAAGACTTCTTCCGTCCCAACAATTTTAGGTGGTTTGCCAAAACTACGCAAGTTTGAAAATCCGTTCATCGGACGCTCTTCGACGAAATACAATTCGTTGCCAAAATCTTCATTAAATAATCCCAATGCATTTTGTTTCGGGATGTAGTATAACTTTGGATTGGTATGAGTGACGCCAATTTTATCCGCCAATTTTCCGACAACCAAAGGCAGGTACGGATGAGAAGTGGTGTAGAAATCCAATATAAAATTTTCTGTATAAGTATCTTTAAAATCCTTTTCAACAGACTGATTTTTGAACGCGACGGACTGCAAGTACTGCGTGGCACTTTTTTTTAAGGCCCGCATCACATATTCATCACCGTTTTTATCGGTAAGCAATAAAGATTTTGATTCGCGCTCACTGTCTTCAATCGTCGGCCTCAAACCCCCAAAAAGAGTATCGAGACTGGCTACTTTGGCTTTGATCGGCAAACTGTAGGTATTTCTGAAATGATTGCCCCAAAGAAACCGATAGCTTCTACTCTTTTTGGTCATTGAAAGGGTGTAGATCGAAGTATCTTTGGTTGTCGCAAATCGACTTGGGAATTCCCGAAGATTGGGTTTTGGTCTCGCAAAAAGGGGTTGTTGTTCGAACAATAAAACTTCTTTTGCAGTTGGCAGTAAGCCGTAAAAAGCAACTTTGGTGGCGCCTGTTTTTAAAATTTGCAACACCGCATAGCCTTGATGTCCGAACGAGAAGTCATTTTGATGAATCGCCCGAGCGGCTTCTTCTTTGGAGCCTGCTCCGCTAATGATTTGTTTTATATTGTCTTGATCTATATACTGAAGATTGTGCTCGTGTCCCGAAACAACTACCACATTTTTCTTATCCTTGATCAAAGTTTTGATTCGTTGGATTAAGGTGTTGTATTTTTTATTTTGAAGATCTTGTAAACTAATGCCCGCTGTTTTTCGCAACAAATTAATTGCAGTACCCAGCAGCGGTAAAGGTATTTTTGATTCAAAAGGAAAAAGTTGTTTTTCCCAAGAAAATTGTCCACCGTGAGCACCACCAGAAATTAAGGGGTGGTGCATGGCGATAATGGTGGTTTTCTTCTGATTTTTGTTAAGTTGATTTTCCAATTCAGTAAAAAATTGTTCTCTCGTTTTGATATCACAATCTTCATTAATGGTCGGATGTTCGTTCCAATCTTCTAAAAACCATTCGCTGTCAATAACAATTAAGCAAAGGTTTGCGTTAATATCCACGTGATCAATGGCGCAATTTCGACGGGGTAAAAATGCTTTTTTACTTTTGAAATAATCGTTGACCATTTTTTCCTGAGTCTTCAATCCTTCGAGGCCACTATACCAATCGTGGTTTCCTGGAATAAAAATGGTATTGCCTTTAAATTGCTTGGTTAATGCCAATTGGTTGTTTAGCTTTTCTTCAGCCAGTTTCCGATCTGCATTCTTTTTTAATGGAATGCCTTTCGGATAAATATTGTCTCCTAAAAAAATCAAGGTGCTGCTCGAATCGGCTTTGACAAGTCGCTCTTTTAAAGCATAAAATAATGATTTTGATTTTTGTTCGTCCGAATTTCCAGCATCTCCTATTAAGTAAAAAGTGTGCGAGACCGCGCTCTGATTTTCAAAGTTATCTTTGATTGTTGTTGGCGTTTTACTGCCGAATTGAGCATGTTTTGTAGCGCACGAACAAGATAAAATAAAAACAAGCAACAAGTTTATCTTTCGGTTGCTGCGTCTATCCACAATGCATTTTAAAAATTTGACCATAAGTGTGTCTCAGAAGCGAAATGTTTTAACGCGTTAAAGATAACGTTTCCTCTTTATGATATTCGGCGGCGTTGTTATGAAATTAAACAATACAAAAAAACCTCACTTGGGGAAATGAGGCTCTTTTATCAACAAAATTTATGTATGAAAAAAATTTTAATCTTCGGCTGCCAAAGCTGAGCTTTTATCGGCTTTTACAGGTAACATAACCGCCAATCCTTTGTCGTTAATCATGGTAAGGTTTAGCGTGTCTAACTGGGCTAAATTTCTTGAAACCAATCCGCTGAACATGTTATAGGAGATGTTCATTTCTTTAAGTTTGTTCAATTTTTCCAAATCAAACGGCACTTGACCTTCCATGTTATTTTCGAATAAACTTAAGTTTTCGAGAGAAGTTAAATTGGCCACTTCTTTATCAAGTTTACCAGTAAGTTTATTACTGTTTAAGAGCAACACTTTTAGTGATTTCATACCGTATACAGACGATGGAATTTTTCCTACCAGCTCATTGTTGAACAAAGACAAGGTTTGCAATTGCTTTAAGTTTCCGATTTCGGATGGTAGTTCGCCTGTAAGTTGGTTCATAAACAATTCGACTGACTGCAAGCTATTTGCATCTCCGATAGAAGCCGGGATTTTTCCTGATAATTTATTGAAAGCCAAATTTAGCGTTCTTAACTGTTTCAAATTTCCAATGGCAGACGGAATGTTTCCCGATAGTTTATTTTTGAACAAATTCAATTGTTGTAAAAAGACCAAATTTGAAATTTCTAAGGGCAGTTCACCCGCCAAATTATTATTGGAAAGATCCAACGAAATAACTTTCTCATTTTGCAACTTTACACCGTACCATGTCGCTACAGGCGCATTGAGATCCCATTTGTTAGTCCATTCACTGCCTTTCGTGGCGTTGTATAATTTTAATAATGCATCTTTTTCTGAGAAAGAAACATTGGCCATCATCGATGCCGTTGCAACAACTGATAAAAATAAGGTAGCTATATTTTTCATAACAAATGATTTGAGATTATTATGGAGTAAATGTATATGCAAAATCGATAATGAGCAAATAAAATCGATGAAATACACTTTATTTGTTTTTATACATGTATATTTCTTACATTAAGTTCACAATGTTGTCAGATTTTAATACTAGGCTGCATCGATAGGCTGCGATGAACTCGAAAAAAATTAGCAAAAAAAGACTGAATTTTAAATAAGTTACACACAACTACTTAACCAATTAAAAATTTATATTGTGGGTTTCGATTTTTTGACTGTTCCCGTGGCGGCATTGTCTATACTTCGAGTAGGATCTATTTGTCATAATCCTAAAGTTTTTGGAAGCATTTGAATGCGAGAATGTGCAATGATCTTGGAAAGAATGGAAGGTTTTAACATGCTTTTGACCTCCGGCGTTTCAGTAATTTATGCTTTTTTTCTCGCATTTGTCTTGCAATTGCTCACCATCCAACAATTTGGCGCAGGCGGAATGACTGGCGGTGATCTGATTTGAGTGGATCCATTCTTTGCTGATCACGTTACCGCTTTTAGAACCTGCAACCATGTTGCTTTAGACGGTTTGATGTCGGGATTAATCTTAGCCTTACCCGTTACCGGAACCAATGCTATGAATGAGAGAAAAAGTTTCAGGTATACTTTCGTCCGCAGCATTTTGGATTGTCTGTTTTATGATTATGGGTGGTATTATTTGTGCCTGGCCATAAACGGAAAATTTAATCAAACCGTCTGGTAGTTTTTACCACACGGTTTTTTTTACAATTGTTTTTCGATTGCCGCCGCCAACAGAAAATCGTTCTCAGTCACCCCCAAAGCGTCATGTGTAGTTAAACGTAGCTGTACTTTATTGAATACATTAAAGATTTCGGCATGATGATTTATCTTTTCCGAACAGATACCCACCTTAAGAATAAAGCCCAATGCATCTATGAAGTTGGTAAACACAAACCTTTTTTCGATCGCCCCGTCGTTGTATGCCCATCCCTCTAAATTAATTAAGGCCAATTTGATTTTGTTTTCGCTGCAAGGTTTCATATTTATTTATTTTTACTAAAGTTATTTAAAATTGATTAATCGATGTGCCATTACACATTATTAATTAATTTTGACTTCAATATAAATTACAGTGCTGTTTTGACTGATTCCATTTTATTTAAAATTTACAACAATACATCCCAACTTCCTGAAAACTGGAATAATTTTGCAAGTGAAAACACTTTTCTGACGGTGGCTTACTTATCAATTTTAGAACAATCCGCACCGCAAAACATGAGGTGTCATTTTATCGGTCTGTTCAAAAGCAACCAACTGGTAGGAATTGCATTGGCACAATTTTTAAATGCCAATCACTTAGAATCGTTTGGCGAACGAGACCGATGTTATAAAACTAAAATCCGCAATTTTATTTTTAAGAATTTTGCCTCCCACGTACTTTTTATCGGAAACAATATGCTGACCGGACAAAATGCATTTGCTATTTTACCAGAAATTACGATTGAGGCCGCTACAAAATCTTTACAACAAGCGGCGAAAACTTTAACACTACAATATAAAGAAAATGGCATTCCCATTCACTTAATCACTTTCAAAGATTTTTCTGAAAGCGAAAGCCGACAGTTTTGTCTACCCGATTTTAAAAAATATTTTCTGTTTTCGATACAACCCAACATGGTTTTCGCCTGCCATGAAAATTGGAAATCAGATGTTGACTACACCAATGCGCTGTCCAAAAAATACCGCGACCAATACAAAAGGGCCAGAAAAAAAGCCCTCGGCGTCGAAAAAAGGAAATTGCATCTTGACGAGATTATAGCCTATGAGGAAACGATTTACGAACTGTATTTGCATGTTGCTAAAAATGCACCATTCAACACTTTTTTTTTAGAAAAAAATCACTTCCGGGTTTTTAAGGAGAAACTCAAAGATCAGTTTCTGTTTTATGGCTATTTTATGGAGAAAAAATTGGTCGGATTTAACACACTAATCAAAAATGGGAATGGATTAGATACTTACTTTTTAGGCTATGACGAAAGCATTCAAAGAGACAAAATGCTTTATCTTAACATGCTTTATGACATGATCGCTTATGCCATCCATAAAGGCTTTAAAGAAATTATTTTTGCACGGACGGCCCTCGAAATAAAAAGTTCTGTCGGCGCAAAACCAGTAAAAATGTACGGATTTATAAACCACACCAACATTTTGCTTAATCTATTCATGCCCATTATTTTCAGCTACTTGGAACCTGAATCGGTTTGGCAGCAACGCAACCCGTTTAAATTGCCCACGGACTGAATCACGGAATGGCTACTTTCATTTGATTGTGGAGTATTTGAATGTCGAGTTCGGTTTCGGCGCCGCAATATTCGCCATCAATTTGAAAACTGACCGGAAAGTCTGTCGAAATTTTTGCCCGGTCGGTAGAAATAATTTGAATGTCTTCGGAATCTATGGGCATGTTTCCGGTGATAATTTGACCAAAAAGGAGTAAGTCAAGATTTTTTAAGATGACAAGTTCAAATTTTCCATCGTTCATTATTCCATTTGGATTGATGATGACTCCAGTACCATATTTTTGCGAATTGGCAATAACAATCATTCTTGCCATACATTCCACCGTTCGATTGTTGGCCGTAATGGTCGCGGTAAAAGGTTCACCAGCATCTTTTAATGTGGTGTAGGCTTGCAAGGCATAACCCCACATGCCTCGGGTATCGCTGTTTTCATAATTTTTTACCAAATCGGCATTGAGCCCAATGTCACTTAAATGCAGGCTTTTTTTGCCGTTGATGCAAATCATGTCCATCTCTATAAAATTATTCTGGAAAGCAATCGCCAAATTTTCTTCGAGGGTTGTGGGTAAATTTAAATCGACAGACAATCCGTTGGCAGATCCCGCAGGTAAGATTCCGAGTATCACATCTTCACTTTCCATCGCTTCCGCAACCATTTTTATGGTACCATCGCCACCGGCCACAATAATTCGTTTGGGCTGATGCAATTCATAAAGCGCTTTGATTTTAGCCATGTCTTGCGCTCCTGAAGTTTCATAAACAATAAGATTACAATCTACAGTGGCAGCAAAGGAAGACACTGCTTCAACCAATTCTGATTTATCTTGATCCCCCGAAATGGGATTGACTACAAGTATGACATTCTTTTTTAGCATTTTTGAATAATAATTGGTTAAAAATAATTAATTTTCGACTCATATCAAAAGCGAGACAGTAATGAAGCCTATTTTAAAATTATACCGCGGCTACGGAAATGAGCAGGAATTAATCGTGATGGGCCATGTTTTTAAACCTACTTCAGCCGAGGATTATGATTTTCAGAAAAAAAACTTCAAGAATGCCACTTCCGTTATAGGCATGTTTCGAATTAAGACACAAGGCAATGCTGATGTGTATTTAATACACGATAACGTAAAAATCCATACAAAAAGTCTTGATGACGGGTATTTTAAATTTTGCATTCCGCTAAACGAAGATTTGGGATATGGATGGATGGATTACACCGTGAGCACTTTTTATGACAATGAGGAGATTATAGAAAAAGGCACCTACATTCGACCTCATGAGGGGAACTTGGGCATTATTTCAGACATCGACGACACTTTTCTGGTTTCGCATACCCGAAATATATTCAAAAAATTGTATATCCTGTTGTTTCGAAACGTCAATGATCGAAAGATTTTCGACGATGTGGTTCCCCATTATCAAGCCTTGAGTTCGGCTGGGCGAAATAATAAAGAAGAACAAAATGCTTTTTTTTATGTTTCCAGCAGCGAATGGAACTTGTACCGCTTTATATTAAAATTTACCGAAATACATCAGTTACCACGAGCAGTTTTATTGCTTAAAGACATTAAAAATAGCTTGACAGATTTTTTTCTGACCGGAAGAGGTGACCACAATCACAAATTTGAGAAAATAAAGCACATCCTAGAATTTTATCCAAAATTAAAATATGTTTTATTGGGCGACGATTCACAACACGATCCGGTGTTATATGAAGCCATTTGCAAGATTTTTCCCGTAAACGTAAAAGCGGTTTACATTCGCCAAACTGGCGAACATAAAAAAGAGCAAACCAACGCGATTCTTAAAAACATAGAAACTTTAAATGTGGCCGTATGTTATTTTAAAGAAAGCAGTCAGGCCATTCTCCATTCAAAGGCTATTGGATTAATTTAAGTTTTTTTACCCGCTTTACCATTTTAATTTATTTCAGATTATGGTTTACGATTTCAATTTTTATAGTTCACTGCTTTTAATTACTTTTTCTCAAGGAATTATTTACAGTCTTTTATTATTGAAAAAAGGCATAAGCAGCGGCAACAAATCAAATTACTGGTTGAGTGTATTTGTTTTTTTATGCAGTTGCTATGTGGCGCCTTGGATGCTAGGTTTCGCAGGTTGGTATGACAATCAGCCCTATCGCGACTTTATGTTTTATACCCCCTTTCAACATTTATTTTTTATTGGTCCGGTTATTTTTTTTTATACCCAAAGCCTCTTAAACCCAGCCTTTACGTTTATAAAGAAAGAAGCGCTACACTTGATTCCTGGAATTTTATATCTGATTTATAATTTGGTGATAGTGGTGTATGATAAATTAATCCTTGGCAATTACTACTTCTATGAAAGCGGCGTCGACAAAGATTTTGACAGTTGGTACCAATATTCCGGACAAATCTCAATGGCAGTTTATTTTATTTTATCGATTCGCTATTACAATTTATACAAAAAACTCATTGTTCAAGTGGCCAGCAATGCCGATGCCGTTTTGTTTCAATGGATAAAAAATTATTTAATTGCTTTCTTATTGATGCTGCTATTACCTTTTCTGTTTGATACCCTCGACCATTTTTTTCCGAACCAAAATCAATATAAAGGCAGTTGGTGGTTTTATTTGGCCTATTCATTAGTTTTATATTATATCGCCATTACAGGATATGCCAATGCGGTAAAAACTAAAATCGGATTCAAATTAGCTGGTTTTGATAAAAGTCAGATTTTCTTATTGGATGAAAATAGAAGTTTTATAGTTGAGGAAGAAAACACCATCGATGTTGAACACGAAATCTTTAAAGAAAATCAATTTCCAGATGTAGACCTTTGGAAAACGCGCATTGAAAACCTAATCCAAACCGAAAATTTATATCAAAATCCGGAATTGTCATTGGCTGAAATTTCTAAAAAATTAAATACCAATGCGTCCGTAATTTCAAAAGCCGTCAATCAAGGTTTTGCGATGAATTTTAACGATTTTATCAATAATTACCGTGTAGAAGCAGTAAAGGAGCGGTTTGCAAATGGTGAACATAAAAAATCTACCTTACTCGGCATTGCTTATGACTGTGGTTTCAATTCTAAGGCTACTTTCAATCGTGCATTTAAGAAAAATACTGGTTTTTCGCCAAAAAATTATTTGATAAAATTTTAAAATTATTTGGGCGTGACCCAAAAGGGTCAGGCTGTTCATTCCCACTTTTTTATCCCGTTCCAAAAAACAAGATAAAAAGAGTTCCATTTCCATCCTTCACGCAAAATCGGAATAAACTCAACATTTTCTAAAAAAACACAATTTGATACTCCGCTTCAAACACCTGAATTTAGCCCTGTTGTCAAAGGTTCATCATTTGAGACCAACTTAAAATGTCTCATATCATAATTTGAAGCTTTCAATGATTTTTACCATCGCATCTTTGCCATGTTATTAATCACTAAACTTTTATTATGCAAAATTTATTAAAAATCACAACGCTTATCACAATCTTATTATTTCAAATCTCTTGTAAATCTACTCAAGACATTTCACCCAAACAAGGTATACTTATCGTTCCTGCCAAAGGCGAAATTAGAATGTGGGACAATCTTGAACACGGTTCCCTTTCTTTAAAATTGGTAAATACAAGTACTAAAAATTCGTGTGAAGCTTACCAAGTAAAACAGGGAAATCAAAAATGGATTTCACCTTCGCTATTGGCAAATAAATCATTAGAATTTTCAATCGCGGCAAATGGCCATTTGTTATTAAAAAACTACAGTGCTGAAGTAATTACTGTAAAATATACCATTCAGTAAATTTAAAAATCAATTTCAATATTAAAAACAACCTTAATATTCTTAAATTATGAAAATCGTTATATCATCTTTACTCGTCGGACTCATGCTTGCCTGTTGCAGTACTTTTAGCGCGCTGAATTCCAATACTTCCATCAAACCCAATGACAGTTTTTTGTTGGGCAACAATGAACATGGAAAATTCCACGTCAAACTTAAAAATATGTCCAATCACGCGATCGACATTTATTTGGCGCCTATAACTGGCGGAACCTATTCGCGACAAACCGTTCAAGTAAATCAGGAAATCACCACCAGCGTAGAAAAGAATACCGCCATGGTTATCGAAAATAAATCTGCCGAATATGCTTCTGTTGATTTAAAAGTTACCGGCGATTTGGGCTTGGCGATGACTTATAAAAACTAAACCGGAAAATAAAACTTACAAAATTTAAATTATAAACATGAAAGCAATATTCGCATCAATCGCAGTAATATGGATGTCTACGGCCTCATTTGCACAACTAAAAGGTTCTGGAAAAACAGTAACAAAAACCTTTGATTACCAAAACTTCGACAAGGTGTTTTTTGAAGATTTAGATGGAAAACTAGAAATTGAAGTAGGAAAAGATTTCGGCATATCTATTACAATAGACGATAATTTATTAAACCTACTTTCCGTTGTAGAACATTCTGGTGAAAAAACTTTGACCGTTTCTTTAAAAGGAAATCGAAATAATAAAATGTATATTGAAGATACCCAAATAAAAATAAAAATTACCATGCCATTCTTAATGGAAGTTAGCAACGATGGCAATTCTGGATTAAGGGTTTCTAATCTAAATAACAAGTATTGTAAGTCAACCAATCCGGCAAATGGAAGCACTACTTTATCAGGAATTGTTGATCAACTCGAAATTTCTTGCAGCGGTAATGGCAATCTTTCTGCGGAAAATCTAATCGCAAAAAATGCTAAAGTAACCTGTCGTGGAAATGGAAGTGCAAAAGTAAATGTTTCTGAAGTTTTACAAAGAAGTACATCTGGAAACGGGAATATAAGCAATATCGGAAAAGCAAAAAACCAACTACGATAAATCAATCTTCTAATCTTTAAATAATGTAATTATGACACACTTACAAAAAATTATAAAACCCATTATAATGCCTTATTGGTGGCAAGAATTCTTAACAGCTTTACCAAGAATTATATGTGGATACCTGCTAACCTCTAGCTTTGGCGCAGACAAATTTGGATTGCCTTGGTCAGCAGCAGATCAGAACTTAAGATTATTTGAAGTGGTCTTTTGGTTTCCAAATGATGTCGCTTCCTATGGCGGAATTTTTAAAATGTTTCCGGTCTTTTTTGCTTGGATGGGTGCTTTTAGTGAAGCGGTTGGTGGCCTATTTTTATTTATTGGGTTTCAAACCAGAATTGCCTCATTTTTGGTCATGAGTGCGATGTTGGTCGCTATATTTATGCAACAAATTGGTGAGGGAATATGGAATTGCTTGCCGGCCATGGGCATTTTATGGGTTAGCCTATTTGGCTTAGTATTGGGATCTGGCAGATTTGGATTGGATTATTTACTAACTAAAAAATTAATTTAAAATGAAAGCAATACTATCCATCCTAAGCCTATTTTTGGTTTTAATACTGACCAGTTGCGTGCAGAAATCGTATAACCGAGTGGTTGTCGTAACCCTTGATGTATCTAAAATGAAAGGCATACAGTCGGCCGGAATTCGGGGAAACGGCAAACCTTTAAGTTGGGAAACGGATTATTCTATGCAAGAAGTGGTAAAAGACAGTTTGTATAAAGGAATATTTACAACTAAAACCGGCTATCTTTTTGCAGAAATAAAATGTACCGTGAATGGCAATTTCGAGTTACAAAACGAAGCGAACAGGAGAATTGAATTCGATCTTCAAAAAGACACAACCTACGTTCGTTTGGTCTTTAATCAAAAATCATGATTTTTATACTTTTGAAATTGATACAAACCAAAAGTTCCTAACATGAACTCTCCCAAAGTGCCAAAGCAAAAGAGTGCTGACGGTATGCCGTCTAAAAACAAACCCAATGTTCTTCCGAATGCCAATCCGAACATAAAAAATATTTGTGAGAGTGTTGCCAATTGCCAATAGTTTGGTTGGAGAATTCCGAGCAGCCAAAGAACTGCGAAGGCCAGGTATAATCCCATAATGGCTTTGAAAATGTTTAGTAAATCGGTAGTGGTCGCTTCAAAATCTAGTAATAGTGGCAAGACGGATTTTGGGAAAAAACCATAAATTAAAGCAACTGGAATTACTATCACAATGGATGCTATCAGATGGAGGTCGCGGCGAATTTTAGTTTTTTGCATAACATCAAATGTACAAAAGAGTTGCTTCAGAACCCAATGCCATAGCCCCGATAGTAGTAGAAATACTTTGGTGCCGTGGTTCGGCAACAAAGATTGGGAACGGATAGCGGGATTAGCTTCTGACGCTGTAACCCATCCATCCCATTTCACGCTTAAAATAAAGAAGCGTTTTCAATTTCCGATTGTACGGCTTCCCAATCTCCCAGCAATTGGTCTAATTCGGCTTTCTTCTTATTGTAGGCTTTGAAGAAATTGGCATCTTCGATATTTTTGTCATAATTTGAAGCAAGCATTTTATCGTCGTGCTGAATGTCGCGCTCCAGTTGCTTGATTTGGCTTTCTACCTTGCTGAGACGATTTTGCAATGCTTTTCCCTTTTTCTGATCTTCATACGAAAGTTTGGAAACTGAAGACGGCGTCTCCTTCTTGAGAATATCCTTTTTTTCTACTTCGCGCATGTTTTCAAGGTTTCGTTGCTCTAGGAAATAATTAATATCACCTAAGTATTCTTTAATTTTCTGGTCTTTAAATTCGTAAACGATGTTTGACATATTTTGTAAAAAGTCACGATCGTGAGAAACCAGCAACAAGGTGCCTTCGTACTTCTGCAGTGCCGCTTTCAGTACATTTTTAGATTTGATATCGAGATGGTTCGTAGGTTCATCCATCACCAAAACATTGATGGGTTGCAACAACAATTTGCAAAGCGCCAGCCGATTTCTCTCGCCTCCCGAGAGCACTTTTACCTTTTTATCGACATCATCACCGCGAAATAAGAAAGAACCAAGCATGTCGCGCACTTTAGAGCGGTTGGTATCAGTAGCGGCGTCCTCCATTGTTTGCAATAAGGTAATTTCTCCATCGAGATATTCTGCTTGGTTTTGGGCAAAATAGCCAACTTGCACATTGTGCCCGAGTTTGATATTGCCGTCGAATTCAAACTCATGCACTATCGCTTTGATAAACGTCGATTTTCCTTGACCATTTTGCCCAACAAATGCGATTTTACTCCCGCGTTCCACCAGCAGCGAAATGTCTTTTAAAATCGTATTGTCACCGTATTTCTTAGTAACCTTTTCAGCTTCGATCACTACTTTTCCTGGAACTTTAGAAGCCGGAAAGGAAATATTCATTACAGAATTGTCATCTTCATCGACCTCAATGCGCTCAACTTTGTCTAGTTTTTTGATTAGCGATTGTGCCATTGAAGCTTTAGAGGCTTTGGCTCGGAACTTCTCAATGAGTTTTTCCGTTTCCTCAATTTTTTTTGCTTGATTTTTCTGAGTAGCCAGTTGCTTTTCTCGAATTTCATGACGCAATTCAAGATATTGCGAATAGGGTTTGTTAAAATCATAGGCCTTACCAAGAGAAATCTCTATGGTTCTGTTGGTAACATTATCGAGGAACATTTTATCGTGCGAAACAATGACAACAACACCTGGATACGATCTTAAAAACGTTTCCAACCATATGATACTTTCAATATCAAGGTGATTTGTTGGCTCATCAAGCAATAAAATGTCGTTGGCTTGCAGTAAGAGTTTGGCCAATTCAATACGCATTCTCCAACCTCCAGAAAATGTTTCAGTTCGGTTATTGAAAACGTCTCTTTTAAAACCAAGTCCGAGCAGAATTTTTTCAGTATCTCCCACATAATTGTAGCCGCCAAGCAGTTCAAAACGATGGGTATAATCTGATAAATCTTCAATGATTTGTAAGTATTCTTCGCTTTCGTAATCGGTTCTTGTGATGAGTTGGTGGTTTATTTCTTCCAATCGTTTTTCAACCTCTTTTATGTCTGTAAAGGCTTGATAAGCTTCCTCAAGAACGGTCCTTCCTTGTTCAAAATCAATGTCTTGGCGCAGAAATCCAATTCGAACCTCTTTTTCGGTGGCGATACTTCCTGAATCAGGAGCCAAATCTTTGGCTAAGATTTTTAACATAGTCGATTTTCCCGCGCCATTCTTACCAACTAGGCCTACTCTATCTCCAGCGCCCATTCTGAAAGTTACTTCCTCGAACAAATAAGTTCCTCCAAATGAAACGGACAAATTATGTATATTAAGCATTTATTGTGATTTATTAGCGTATTGTATTTGTAAATTTGCCTTTTGAAAGGGCTCAAAAACGAACGATTAATTTTTTTGCAAATGTTAAAAAAAGGATCCAAAATAAATAGCATTTTAACAGGAAGTTGTCCGCGATGCCAAAAAGAAAGTATGTATGTGGATCCAAATCTACTTCATTTTAAAAATTTGCTGAAGATGAATGAGTGTTGTAGTCATTGTGGATTGAAATACCAGATAGAACCTTCTTTTTTTTACGGCGCCATGTATGTAAGTTATGGTCTTAACGTGGCTATCGGGATTGCTGCCTTTATAATTTCATTTTTAGTGCTGCATTTAAGTTTAAAAATTTCCTTTGTTGTGATAATTGCCTCCATAATAATACTGTTTCCCTTGGTTTTACGGTGGGCAAGAAACATTTATATTAATATGTTTGTGTCCTATCGACCAGATCTTAAATAAGATCATTTCTTTCTGTCGAATCTTTTGATGTCGATCTCGGCGAACAATGGGATATTCAGTTCTATATTTTCAAATAACATTTTTGCCATCGAAGGACCTAGCATCACGCCACGAGTTCCTAAGCCATTTAAAATATGAAACAAAGGATATTCGCCGTGCGTCCCTAGCAAGGGTTTACGGTCTTTGACTGTAGGGCGAACACCAGCCAAATGCGATACAATTTCAAACTCACAGTGAATTATTTCGTTAAGGCGAGTTATCAGTTCCAGTTTTCCTTCTTCAGTAGGCGAATCAGTTTTATCAGTCCAATTGTATGTAGCGCCGACTTTAAACAAATTATTTCCCAAGGGCAGGATAAAAATGTTGGTGTTGACGATCACATCCAAATCCAATTGGGGCGCTTTAATGATTAATAATTCTCCTTTGGTTCCGTCTAGCGGCAATGTATTAAAATAAGGATTGGCCCTCAAGCCAAAGCCTTCAGCAAAAATAATATGCCTTGCGCTATGGTTTTTATATGCAATCGAATCAGGATAGCTAACTAGGACATTATAATCAAAAGATTCCCTTGAATAACTACCATTTTGTATTAAGTATTTTTTATACTGCTCGAGCAATAAAGCCACGTTTACATAACCTGCCTGCTTTACCAGCCCATAATCAAATGGACTATCAATGCCGTTGTATTTTCTTGAAACTAGCTCCGGAGCAAGAAAAGCATTTAGGCCGTACTTGTCCGACGCAACGAACCAGTTGTTCTGCTCTTCAATGGAAGCAAATTTTCTAAGCGTAGGCAATTTAAAATCGAATTTGCAATCCAACTTCGATTCAAGCGTTTGATAAAACGAATGCAATAAATCGAGTTGCTGTTGGGCCTGCCATAAAGGGCTAAATCTTTTTAAAATTACAGGGTTGTAGAGGCCCGCTGCCACTTGTGAAGAATTAGAAGAAGCCGCATCAATAACAAACACGCTTTTCTTTCGTTGTAATGCCGTTTCAGCAAATGCAATTCCAGCCAGGCCGGAGCCGACGATAAGATAATCAACCATGCGATAAAAATAAAAAAACTCTCACCCGAAGGGCAAGAGTTTTAAATGTTATTAAACGAATCGATCTAGTAATTCCACATGTCTTGCTCAAAATCTCTGATCTTGTCTTTGACGCGCTCGGACTCAAGCAATTGCATTTGTGCATTCTCTTTCATGTATTCTGCAATTTCTCGATCGCCGTAGACATTCTCCTCTTTGTAGATTACGCCATTGAAACGCCTGGCATTGAGAAGATCGTCAAAGGTGATTGGCATTGCAGAGTTTCTGTCGTTAAAAGCATGAGCTGCATGCAGGATGTCTCTGGCTGCAGGAAAGTATACCCAAAACAACTCGATATAATCTTGTTCATCTTTTCCAATAGTAAAAACGTCAGGTGTAACAGGACAAATGCCTAACAAACGATATTTCAATTCACTCTGGCGTTTGTCAAAATACCAATAGCCTTTAATTTTGTAATCGGAAACATCTATACCAGCCAAATCTGTTCTAACAATGTATTGCGGGTCTATTGTGACACCAGCATTAAATTGCTCTCTTCCGGGATCGGTGGTGTCAATTCGCGTTAATGAAGCCTGAATGTCCTTTAACGTTTTCTTGGTGTTAAAATAACTATCTGTGTAAACCTCTGTCAATTTACCATCAGCCATTGCCTTAGTCAAGACATCATATAAAGACCTTCTGTCTTTTCCAATGTTAGCAGTATCAATCGGGTAATACATTGGAAAATTGATTCGTTCATCTAAGTCGATTATTTCCCAAGTAGTTTTACCCAATAAAACATCTCTGTCATGAACGTAACCATAAGGCAACGGTTTGTCATTATCCGAAATCAATTGCGCGGGCGTTTTCTTTCCTATTTCATCAGGCGTTTTCGCGTTGAGTAAATTCGATTGCGCGAAAGAAGAAAAATTACCAATAACAAAAACGGCAACGATTAAAAAATTTCTATACTTCATGGTCTATAATTGTAAGTTGTTTAAATAGGATAACGCTCTAACTTAAATTATTATTGTACTTCGTAAATTACCACGCCAGTTCTTGGCAACATATAGCTACCGGCACCGACTAATTTGGTTTTAATTTCAGAAATGGTAACCTGATCTCCTCTGCCTGCTTTTGAAATTGCTGCCTGGCACTGTGAATTCAACTTATTTCCCTGAACAACAACAGTAGGTTGACCGGCCACTTTTAAATTAAATCCAACAACATCCAAACCGACTTCAAAATCAAAGTCAACTAATTTGGCGCCAATAGTAGAAACCATCAGACTACCCTTCGGTCCTTTTACCACACCCATCTCGCCTCTAATAGTTCCCATTGGGCCTGGTATACCTTTAATTCTAAATGATTTCTTATCTGAAACCGGCTTTCCATCAGGTAATTTTGCGGTGACACTAATGGTTAACTCTGTTCCTTGTCCTGGTCTGATTTCGTATTTACCTGGTTTGCCTCCTTTGGTCATTCCTGGAGCACTCGCATTAACATTATTATCTGAAACTCCGGCAAATGATATCGTCATTGGATTTACAACCCCTCTATATACGACGTTCATTTTGTCTGCAGAGATAGTAGCCGAATTAGGTCTTGGTACGACAACATAGTTTCCTTTGATTGGTAAACTTACCACTTTTCCCCCTTCATCAAAGTTAAATGAACCCGTAATATCATGTTCCCCTACTGCTCCTGCGCCAAATGAAAAGTCTGCTTGACCAGCGGACGCTTTAACTGAAGTTCCGTTAACAATAACCGATTTTGCAACCAAAGTAGGGTCAAATTTACCCAAAATAATTTTTCCTTTGACCGCTTCTCCTTGAAAGAAGGCAGTTTTTTCAGGAACAACTATTGGTTGATAGGCTGTCAACGATGCAGCAGCCACAAGATCAGTTTGAAACATACCTGTCATTACATCACTTTCTGTTGCTTTAATATCCGCTTGAAGCTGGGTCAGTTTAGTTACTGAGGCAATCAATGGGAAATGATGATAATTGTAATCAAGCCAAGGTAACTTTGCCCCTGCTTTCTCCGAATATACTGCTTCAGTAGCAAAACGCTTCTCGATTTTTTTCATTTCAGATTCAGCGATAGAACTTCCTCCAATGGCCTTAATTTTTCCAGCGTAGCCTTGTATAAAGGCCAAAAATTCTTTTGCTTTTGGAGACTCTCTGTCACCCTTGTAAAACATATTGTCAATTTCGTCACTCTTGTCCATCTGCTCACATGGATAATTTCCTTCTTTATCTTTAGGAAATTTTTTAGTGATTTCTGTTTTGATCGCCTCTAAATAATCACTAAATTCTTTAGATGCCTTTCTAATCTTGTCAACTTTCGCTTTTTTATCTCCAAACTGTCCAGGCTGATCTTGGGCTTTTTGGGCTAATTGTTGAAACGAAGATTCATTTCTAGTATCGGTGATCATATTGGAATCAACGATTTTTGTATTCAAAATTCCAAAAGCAGATAATACTTCTTTGGACATATTTAAAGCTAACATCGCAATGAAAACCAGATACATCAGGTTAATCATCTTCTGTCTAGGGGTTAATTTTCCTCCTGCCATTTTTTCTTGTTAATTTGTTTTGTTTATATTAAAAATGTAGTCAGATACTAATTCCCTTTGTTACTCATTGCAGAAAGCATTCCTCCGTAAACATTGTTCAATGAAGACAAGTTTGAAGTTAATGACTGCATTTGATCTTTTAATTTTAAATTGTTTTCAGCAACTTCGTTATTGATTTGGGCATTCCTTGCAGCGCTATCCAACTGGATTTTATACAAGCTGTTCAACGATTCCATTTGTGCTGCTGCCAATGTCAATTCTTCGCTGTATTTTTTGGTAGAAGCAATCGAATCCACCGTTGGCGCAATTCCTTTGGCTGCAGATTCAAAGTTTTTAATACTATTCCCTAGACTAGACATCAATTCACCATCGATTTTGGCTTCTTTCAACATGGCATCCAATTTTTGAGATAGTAAACCTTGTGCTTCTTTCGGGTCTTCTTTTTTAGGCTCCTTTTTCTTAGCTTCTCCGTTGGCCAATTCAGGATAAACCAATGACCAGTCTAACTCGTCGTCAACCGGTTCGAAGGCAGATAAACCAAAAATCAACGCTTCCGTTACAAGTCCGATAGTTAACATCAAGTTACCTGTTATAAACCCAAACTCCAAGTGAGTAATTTTGAATAATGCTCCGATAATTACAACTGCCGCTCCCATACCGTAAGCGAAATTCATCGCTTTCTTGCTTAATAATGCCATAATAAAAAAATTTGTTAGTTAAGTTAATATAATAGTTGGTTAATTAATTTATTTTTTGGGAGCTTTCCCTGTAGTTATCGTTCCCATGTAATCTTGAACGGTACGGAATCCAATGTAGCTTCGAGCGGTATCAGCATATTCAAAGTCCCTAGTACTAACTTGTAAGAAATAAGCAACGTCTTTCCAAGAGCCACCCCTTACTACCTTACGCATGTTTTTGGAATCCGGAACATTTGGATTCATCGTGGAAACATATTCATAGGCACCGGCATCGTAGGACGAGTCAGTCCATTCAGATACATTTCCAGCCATGTTGTAAAGATTGTAACCATTAGGCTCATAAGATTTGGCTTCGACCGTGTACAGGGCTTGATCAGCCGCGTAATCGCCTCTATTCGGTTTAAAATTGGCTAAGAAACAACCCCTATCGTTTTTTGTATAAGGACCTCCCCATGGATAAGAACCTGACTGCAGGCCACCTCTCGCCGAATATTCCCATTCCGCTTCCGTTGGCAGTCTAAACGAATTGGTCAGATCACGTCCTTTCTTTTTCGACTTTATGTAAGTATTTTTCTTCAAAGTTCTCCAAGCGCAAAAAGCCTTAGCTTGCTTCCAATTCACACCGACAACCGGGTATTCTGAATATGCTTGATGCCACAGGTAATCATTGTGCATTGGCTCATTGTAAGAATAAGCAAAATCTTTAATCCAGACGGTAGTATCAGGATATACTTTAATTTGCTCTGTTTTAATAAAATCTTTTCTCTTACCCGTTTTTGCTTTCGCGGCAGCCTGAATATCCATCCAGGAATAACGAAATTTTAATTTATTTACGTCAATGGTTCTTAAACCATTAAAAGATTCAGCTACGGGGAGATACATGGTATCCATTACTTCCGTATAATATTCATCCGGGTACTTGGAAGTGTCTTTTATCAGCTTCACCTTGCGATTTAATTTTCTGCCGGCGTATGGATCATCTTCTGTACCTACACTATAGTAATTTTCGTACATATACTTGTCATAAGCGGTCATTTTTGCTGGGTCTGCATCGTTAAAAGCAAAGTCTCCAATACTACCTGATTTACCTCCTTTACCTTTTCCACCTCCCTTCGCAGCTGCTCCTGCTGTTCCTCCACCTCCAACTTCATCAGCCAGAATAGCCAATCTAACACGCATCGTTGAGTCTTTAACCCATTCCACAAATTCCCGATATTCGCTGTTGGTAATTTCAGTCTCGTCCATGTAGAAAGAACGCACCGTAACGGTTTTGGTAGGCGCATCTTGTACGTTCGCCAAATCATCGTCGGATTTTCCCATTATGAATGATCCTCCAGGTATTAATGTCATACCATACGGTTTTTCAGGATGCCATTTTTTACCTTTGACTCCGACCAATTCACCTTTGTCACTTGATCCGCCGCAGCCGACCAACAAAGCTAAAATCGCTGTAAATGCAATGAATTTCTTCATATAAATTTGGGTTATGTATGTATTCATAATTTAAGGTCGTAAACCTATTTATTATTTTTGAAAAAAGCAATTAATTGTCTTAAAATTTACCTGACTGTTCAAAAATAGAATTTATATTGATATAAAAAAAATAATTAATCGACAAAATGCATTAAAAACCGTTTAAACGCAGATATTTTGTATCTTTTATACGTATTAACTTATTAAATTCGTCTTCGTTGCCAACAATTTTTGAAAAAAATAATTTGTTTTTAAAACTTTAAACCAAAAATCCTACACCATATTCTTTCGCTGCGCCTTCCACCACCTTTCAGGAATTTCTTGATTACATCCTGCCAAATATTCTTCATAAGAACACGGTAACAACGTACTTTTTTTTAATTTATTATTAACGTTCGAAATAAATGGTATTTCAATCCACCATCGATCAGTGTTATTGCTTTTATAAAAAACCAATTCTTCTTCTGCAAACGGAATAATATACTTTAAATAGTGGTCTTTGTTTCCAAATGGATATTCGTTGGATCGGTAATGAAATCCCTCAATGAAGTACCAAATAATCTGCGCAATCAAAACTGACTCTTGCTTCGTATCATTGTGATTAAATATTCCGAACAGCGAAACCTTATCACTAATGCCAGCATATCTTGCCAACGCACATATTTCTTTTCCATTCAGCCCGTTAGGCGTAAATGTAATAAAATTTCCTGATTCAGATGATTTTACAGACGTTAAATCTACACTCACCAAATCCGCATCTCTGAAAACGGGTTCCGAAATCGATATATTTTTAGAAATATCTCCCAATCGATAGGCATCAAAAAATAATTTTTCTATCAAGTCGATCTCTTCTTGAGAATTATAATAAGTCTGAAACCCTAGGTTGCAGTAATTAAACAGATTATTGGGTTCATCTAAAATAATTTTGGTTAGATAAGACGTGGCGGATATCGGATCACTTTCCTTTCCAAAATCAAATTTACTATCGATTGCCACTAAATTTACCATTTGTTCCAAATCATCAAAGGCGCGGTACAAACTGTAAGTCAAATCTTGAGAGCCACCAATAACAATTGGAATGATTCTCTTTTTTATCAAGGAAGCGGTTACTTTCTGTACTGCAAAATAGGTGTCTTCTATGCTATCCCCATTTAAAATATTTCCCAGATCGGCAATGGAGGCATTCCAGTTTCCTGGGAAAAGAGTATACAGTTCTTTACGAATATATGTCAATTCAAACGAGTCGGTTTTAGCAATCCCACGGTTTTCCAACACGCCAATGATGGCAATTTTGATTTGGTTTAAATCTGGAAAATCCTTAGGGCCATGAAAAACAACCTTACTCCCAAGATGCTGGGAACTCAAACCATTGATAAACGCGATGGTTTCGATATCTAGGGGCGCAAGAAAATTAAATTCCATGCTATTTCTTTTTAGCGGTTGTGGTTTTCTTTGCGGCGGTTTTTTTAGCTGGCGCCTTTTTTGCCGCGGCTTTCTTGACAGGTGTTTTCTTAGCGGGCGTTTTCTTTTCAATCATTTCTTGCACTTGCGCCAAACTAAGGTTAGAAGCATCAATATCTTTATTCAATTCGATTTTTAATTTGCCCTTGGTAATCACCGATCTTCCCCATCGGGCCTTTTCGATTAATATACCTTCTGCTTCCCAATGTTGCAGAACCTTATCGATATTCTTTTGCAATTTGTCATCGATCAAAGCTTCCACATCGGCCTGAGTCAAGGCTTCAAAATTGTATTTCTTGCTTACATTGATAAACAAACCATTCCATTTGATAAAAGGGCCAAAGCGTCCGGTTCCTTTTTGAACGCCTTCGCCTTTGTAGGTGGCTATTGGCGCATCAGCTTTTGCCTTTTCGGCAATCAATTCCTTGGCGCGGTCTAGTGTAACATCCAAAGGGTCTTCGCCCTTTTGCAAAGATATAAAAGCACTGCCGTGGCGAACATACGGACCAAAGCGGCCATTGCTGACTTCTACTTCTTCTCCGTTGTAGATGCCTAGATTTTTAGGCAGTAAGAATAAATTTAATGCTTCTTCTAAAGTGATGTTGCCTATGTTTTGATCTGCCATTAAGCTGGCGAATTTTTTTTCTTCATCGTCTGCTTCGCCAATTTGCACCATGGGACCAAATTTGCCGAGTCGCACACTAATTTGCTTTCCTGTTTTGGGGTCTTTTCCTAGAATTCTTTCTCCGCTTTCTCTTTCGGCATTGGCTTCTACTTCCTTTACGTTGGGATGGAATTTATCGTAGAATTCCTTCATCATTTGGGTCCAGTTGACGTTGCCTTCTGCAATTTCGTCAAAATCTTGTTCTACTTTTGCAGTAAAATTATAATCGAGGATGTTGCCAAAATTCTTAACCAAAAAATCGGTTACGATGGTACCGATATCGGTTGGGACCAATTTGCCTTTGTCGGAACCCGTGTTTTCTTTAAGGAGTTGTTCTCCTACTTTTCCCGATTTTAAAGTCAGTTGGGTGTAGTTTCTTTCCTGACCTTCAAGATTGCCTTTTTCTACATAATTTCTGTTGATGATTGTAGAGATCGTTGGCGCATAGGTGGAAGGGCGACCGATGCCTAATTCTTCTAGTTTTTTTACTAAAGAAGCTTCGGTATATCGTGCTGCTGCTCTGGAATATCTTTCGGTGGCAGTGATAGACTGGTTTTGCAATTGCTCGTTGGTTTTCATCGCGGGCAACATGCCTTCTTGTTCTTCGTCGTCCTCGTCGTTTCCTTCGAGGTATACTTTTAAGAAACCTTCAAAAAGCAATACTTCGCCCGAGGCAGTAAATATTTCGCTATGGTTGTTGGCTTCTATCTTTACGTTGGTTCGCTCCAACTCCGCATCGCTCATTTGGGAGGCGAGTGTTCTTTTCCAAATCAGGTCGTATAAACGGGCCTGATCTCTGTCGATGTTGACGGTATGTCGTGACATATCGGTAGGCCGGATGGCTTCGTGTGCTTCTTGTGCGCCTTTACTTTTGTTGACAAAGGTTCGAGGCCGGCTGAATTGTTTTCCGTAGGATTTGATGATTTCGGCTTGGGCTGCTTCCATGGCGTCTTTGGAAAGATTGACACTGTCGGTTCGCATGTAGGTAATCAATCCGGCTTCATAGAGGCGTTGTGCCAATTGCATGGTGATGCCTACGGGCAGGTATAATTTTCTGGCGGCTTCTTGCTGTAACGTTGACGTTGTAAAAGGGCCAGTTGGGGATTTTTTGGCGGGCTTGGTTTCGAGATCGGCTACCTTATATTTCGATCCTATATTTTTAT
>JACMOK010000067.1 GCA_014378065.1 Flavobacterium sp. | reverse complement strand
TGAGGGAACATTTGGACAATGCTATGACACTAAAATCAAAACTAATTAATAAATAAAACTAACTTAAAACAACAACCATGGGAAATTTACTTTACACAATTGCAGTAATTTTAATCATTATTTGGGCAATCGGATTTTTCGGAGGATTCGTCACCGGTAACTTAGTTCATGTCCTGTTAGTAATAGCAATTATAGCTGTTATCTTAAGAATTATTCAAGGGAGAAGACCTTTATAAAAATCTTTACAATAAATTTTTGTTTGTTTGGTTCGCAGTATCCTGAAATTTAAGATAGATTAGTACATATTGGGGTTATTAATCCTAAATCTGAATTTTATTATATTGCATAATAGAAACGACCGCTTTCCTTCAATGGCGGTCGTTTTTTATTTGGCTTTTTCTTCTATGAAGTAGAAAGATATGCTGACATTTTTAAAAAAAAACTTACCACAAACCATTGGTAGTTAGGAGGATAAAAAATTAAAAAACCGCAATGTTTTATGGCTACAGTAACAGTCTTTTTATTAGCAGGCAACGTAACAAAAACATCTTCTTTTCTTTAAAAACAATATTCATTTTCGGCCACCAACTTCGAGGTAATGGTTTCCTTTAATGCTATAATATTTGGCATATTAGTGTACTTGGTGAACCGTCGCAATCCCATCAACATCATGCGTTGTTCATCGCCTTCCGCAAATGAAATGACACTTTCTTTCCCTTTTAGCGTTACGATATCTACTGCATTATACAAATATAATTTAGCCATTGCAATCTGTTCGGCAGCATTACTATCTCCTTTAGTTTTTACCAACTTTTCGGTCCGTAAAATCGAGCTTTCTGCCATGTAAATTTCAATTAGCATGTCGGCAGCAGCCATCAGCAATTGTTGGTGTGCGTCTAGGTCGGGACCATATTTTTGCACAGCTCCTCCCGCAACCATCAAAAAGGCTTTTTTAAGTTTGGCTATCATTTCTTTTTCCTCGGCGAATAATTCGGAATAATCAGGATTATTGAAATCTGGAATTCCCATTAATTCTTCTTGTACTTTCGTCGCTGGCCCGAGTAGATCTACATGGCCTTTCATCGCTTTTTTGATAAGCATTCCCACTGAAAGCATTCGGTTAATCTCGTTGGTTCCTTCATATATTCTGGCGATGCGCGCATCACGCCATGCACTTTCCATTGGTGTATCCTCTGAAAATCCCATACCGCCGAAAATCTGAATGCCTTCATCGGCGCAGTGTTGTACATCTTCCGAGACCGCAACTTTAAGTATAGAACATTCGATGGCATATTCTTCTACTCCTTTTAATTCTGCTTCCTGATGGGTTGCGCCTTCCGCTTCACGAGCGGCAATTCGGTCTTCAATGTCTTTTGCCGCGCGATAGGTCGCACTTTCGCCTGCATAACAAGCAGTAGCCATGTCGGCTAATTTAGCGCGAATGGCTCCAAATTGGGAAATAGGAGTGTTGAACTGAATTCTTTCATTTGCATATTTGATAGCACCCGAAGTTACTCGCCGTTGCGCATCGAGACAGGCAGCAGCCAGTTTAATTCGTCCCACGTTTAAAGCATTCATGGCAATTTTAAAACCGTTGCCTCTTTCCGAAAGCATATTTTCAACTGGAACTTTGGTGTCATTAAAAAACACTTGACGCGTAGACGAAGCACGAATGCCTAGTTTGTGTTCTTCTTCATTCATTGAAATTCCGTTGTCTTTACTGTTCTCGACAATAAAACCTGTAATGTTTTTATCGTCACCAATTCTGGCAAATACAATAAAAACGGAGCAGAATCCGGCATTGGAAATCCACATTTTTTGTCCGGTAATTGAATAATGTTTTCCGTCTTCGGATAATACCGCTTTTGTTTTTCCAGAATTGGCATCACTTCCTGCGCCTGGTTCGGTTAAACAGTAGGCGCCAAACCATTCTCCTGAGGCCAATTTGGGAACGTATTTTTGCTTTTGTTGTTCTGTTCCGTAAAGCGTAATTGGCATAGTTCCGATTCCGGTATGTGCTCCAAAGGCTGTTGAAAAAGAACCGGTCGCGCCCGAAATGTAATCGCAGACCAATACTGTGTTTACGAATCCCATCCCCATTCCGCCATAAGTTTCAGGTACTGCGACACTCAAGAATCCCAATTCTCCCGCCTTTTTCATACAAGCTTCGGTAAATGCATAATCTTTCTTTTCAAAACGATCTTTGTTGGGCCAGATTTCTTTATCGACAAACTCTGTTACCGAGTCGCGCATCATTAACTGTTCTTCTGAAAAATCCTCAGGAGTAAATACGTTCTCGCACTTGGTCTCTTTCACAAGGAATTGTCCTCCTCTGGTAACGTTTTTGTCAGTTGCTATTTCAGCCATGGTCTATCTATTTTTTAATTTTTTAATTTTTCAGTTACGGTTGTTCATTACATCAACTCATAAATCCCAGCCGATCCTTGTCCGGTTCCAACGCACATCGAAACAATTCCGTATTTATTGCCGCGTCTTTTCATTTCGTCAAACAATTGTACCGACAATTTCGCCCCTGTACAACCCAATGGATGGCCTAATGCAATTGCACCGCCATTCACATTTACGATGTCTGGATTTAATCCCAATTCGCGGATGACTGCTAAAGATTGAGAAGCAAAAGCCTCATTCAACTCTATCAATTCAATATCTTGGAGTTTTAGTCCGGCTTGTTTTAATGCTTTTGGAATTGCCTTTACTGGTCCAATGCCCATAATTCTGGGTTCAACGCCTGAAGACGCAAAATTGACCAATCGTGCGATTGGGGTAAGGTTGAGTTCTTTGACCATTTCTTCTGACATGATCAAGACAAAGGCAGCACCATCACTCATTTGAGATGAATTTCCTGCGGTTACACTTCCGTCAGCTGAAAAAACGGGTTTTAAATTCCCCAATGCCATTAAGTTGGTATCGGCTCTCGGCCCTTCATCTTTATTAACGATATATGATTTGGTTTCCTTTTTGCCATTTTCATTGATAAAGATTTGTTCAATCGTAATGGGAACAATCTGTTGGTCGAATTTTCCTTCAGCTTGTGCTTTTAATGCTTTTTGATGCGAATGGAATGCAAATGCATCTTGGTCGGTTCTTGAGATATTATATTGTGTAGCCACAGCTTCTGCCGTCAATCCCATGCCCCAATAATAGTCTTCATGACCGTCTTTAGCAATAGCATAATCCGGGGTGGGTTTATAGCCTCCCATCGGAATAAAACTCATACTTTCTGCACCACCGGCAATAATACAATCTGCCATTCCCGATTGGATTTTTGCGGTTGCCATTCCAATTGTTTCTAGTCCGGAAGCGCAATATCGGTTGATGGTTACGCCTGGAACATCTACAATATTCAACCCCATAAGTGAAATTAGTCGTGCGACATTTAAACCTTGTTCCGCCTCAGGCATGGCATTGCCCACCATGACGTCATCGATTCTTTTTTTATCAAAATCGGGCAATTCGCTCATCATATACTGAATAGTTTCTGCCGCAAGTTCATCAGGTCGTTTGAATCGAAACACGCCTTTTGGGGCTTTACCAACGGCAGTACGGTATGCTTTTACGATATAGGCTGTTTTCATAGCTTTGTTTTATAGGAAGTTACTTTGGAAAAAAATCAAAATTTCACGTTTTTATTTAATTTCGCAACGGTTTTCCTTTGGTTAACATAAATTGAATGCGTTCTAGCGTTTTTCTTTCGGTACAAAGGGATAAAAAAGCTTCGCGTTCGATGTCTAAGAGATATTGTTCGGAAACCAACGTCGATTCAGACAAATCGCCACCGGCCATTACATAGGCGAGTTTGTTGGCTATTTTTTTATCATGGTCTGAAATGTATTTTCCCGCTTCCATCTGATCTGTTCCCACGAGGAACATGCCCAAAGCTTGCTTTCCTAAAACTTTAATGTCTTTTCTGCGAATGGGCTGTGTATATCCGGCTTCAGCCAGTAACATCGCGTGTTTTTTGGCTTCGGCAAGCTGTCTGTCTTTATTGACTACTACAATGTCTTTCCCGTGCTGTAGTACGCCGGTATCAAAAGCTTCATAGGCAGAGGTAGAGACTTTCGCCATTGCAATTGTCAAGAAATATTCTTGCAATACGTTCAATTCTACATCGTTTTTATGAAATAAATCCGAGGCTCTCAATGCCATCTCTTTAGATCCACCGCCACCCGGAATTACACCGACGCCAAATTCGACCAAACCAATAAAAGTTTCTGCCGCCGCCACTACTTTATCGGCATGCATGCTCATTTCGCAACCACCCCCTAAAGTCATCCCGTGTGGCGCAACAATTAGCGGAATTCCGGAATACCTCACGCGCATCATCGTGTCTTGAAATTGTTTGATGGCCATATTGAGTTCATCATACTCTTGTTCAACGGCCATCATAAAAATCATTCCGATATTGGCGCCGACAGAAAAATTTGCTGCTTGATTACCGATTACTAACCCCTGAAAATCTTTTTCGGCAAAATCAATGGCTTTGTTAATGCCTTGTAAAACATCGCCGCCAATGGTATTCATTTTAGACTGGAATTCGAGGTTAAGAATGCCATCACCTAAGTCTTGTATTGTAGCACCCGAATTGCTCCATATCTTTTTGCTTTCCCGAATATTGTTTAAAATGATAAAGGCATCTTGGCCAGGAATTTTCAGTTGTGCTTTTGCAGGAAGATCGTAGCAATACGTTGCCCCATCTTTAACTGTATAAAAACTTTTGTTGCCACAAGTTAGCATTTCATCAACCCAGCTAGCATGTTGCAAACCTTCGGCTTTTAAAATCTCGATTCCTTTAACAACACCAATGGTATCCCAAATTTCAAATGGCCCGTTTTCCCAACCAAAACCGGCTTTCATTGCGTCATCAATCTTATATAACTCGTTCGAAATTTCTGGCACTCTATTGGAAACATAGGCAAACATTCCGGCAAAGCTTTTCCGGTAAAATTCACCCGCCTTGTCTTTTCCGTCGACTAAAATTTTAAAGCGATCAATGGGTTTATCTATTGATTTTGTTAGTTCTAACGTGGCAAAGGAGGCTTTTTTTGACGGCCGATATTCTAGGGTGTCCAAATCTAAAGTCAGGATATCTTTATCTACTTTTTTATAAAATCCTTGGTTGGTTTTACTGCCAAGCCAATTTTTCTCGATCATTTTGTTGACAAAATCAGGAAGTTTAAACAACGCATGGGCTTCGTCATTCGGACAATTGTCATAAATTCCATTGGCCACATGAACCAAGGTGTCCAAACCTACCACATCAACGGTTCTAAACGTAGCCGATTTCGGGCGGCCAATTACTGGCCCTGTTAATTTATCTACTTCCTCAATGGTCAATCCCATTTCTTTTACGAGATGAAATAGACTTTGAATGCCATAAATACCAATTCGATTGCCAATAAATGCTGGGGTATCTTTGGCTATGACTGAAGTTTTCCCAAGAAATTTCTCTCCATAAACTTGTAAAAATTCCAACACTTCGGGAGTCGTTTGCGGACCAGGAATGATTTCAAATAATTTCAGATAACGCGCCGGATTAAAAAAGTGTGTGCCGCAAAAATGCTTTTGAAAATCTTCACTGCGTCCTTCACTCATAAAGTGAATTGGTATCCCAGAAGTATTTGAGGTGATTAACGTTCCGGGTTTTCTGAATTTTTCAATTTGATCAAACACCATTTTTTTGACGTCTAGTCTTTCAACAACTACTTCAATAATCCAATCCACGGCTGAGATTTTTGACAAATCATCTGTTGTATTTCCGGTTGTAATCCGACTGGCAAATTTTTGATGGTAAATAGGAGCGGGCTTCGATTTGAGAGCAGTTAATAAGTGGTCGTTTGCAATTCGGTTTCTAACAACTTTACTTTCTAAAGTGAGTCCTTTTTTAATTTCTAACTCATTAAGTTCTTTTGGAACAATGTCTAAAAGCAACACTTCGACACCAATATTGGCAAAGTGGCAAGCGATTCCAGAGCCCATTATTCCGGATCCGATGACTGCAACTTTTTTAATAGTTCTTTTCATGCTCTATTTTTTCGGTTTGATTGAATATATTTTTATCGAGGATCAATTCGTTGATGACTTCAGCAACTTCCATAAAATTACGTAATTGCACTTCAGTAACGTGTTGCTTGACTTTTTCATTAAATTGAAGGACATTGGTTCTTGACAATTCCCGTTTCTCTTTTCCGAACTCAGTCAGATAAATCAAAACACCACGACCATCATTCGGATTTTTTTTTCGAAGAATCAAACCACGCTCTTCCATAGACTTTAGCGTTCTGGTCAAACTCGTTGCTTCCATTCCCATCTTCGGACCTAACGTTGTCGATGGTGTACCACCTTCTTTGTCGATGCTCAATAGCGCAAAGCCAGTGGCCATCGTGGCATCGTATTTTGCTGCCTCTTCATTGTACATCCGAGCAACCGCCTGCCAGGTAGCGCGAAGTGCATAATCAATTGTTTTGTCTTTCATAAAAAAAATATCGAAGTCAAATATACTAAAAAATACTATGCACGCATAATAAGTTATTATTTATTTTGGGTTCAGTAATTTATAAAGTGAAATTGCTCAAAATAGATTTCTTTTTGAGAAAAAAATACCGTTATATCGTTATTGATTAGTTGTTCGATTTTTTAAAGGTACCGGCATCTACATCACGTAAGAACTGAATCAAACCCGGGAAATAGGTTTTTTGATCGTCATATTGCGAACAGTGGCTGCCGTTGGGACAGTAAAGGAATCTACCGTTTTGCACTTCGGTCGAAATCCATTTCATGTGCTCCGGATCCATAGTATCATATTTGGATCCGATCGAAAGGGTAGGTACAGTAAGTGTTTTTAGTCGGGCCTTAACATCCCAGTTTTTTAAGGTAGCATTGCCAGTAATTCCAAACTCACTCTGACCTTGCATGAACACATATACATTTGGATTTAAATGTTTGAAAGCTCTATTGATTGATTCAGGCCATTGGTCTAGCGGTTTTCTTAAAATGTGTTCGGTGTAGTAATATTTGAACAGCAGCTCACTATATTTTGGATTGGCAAAATCATTATTTTTTTCAATGTCTTGGATTTGTTTTAGGATTACCGGATCCATTTGCGGGCCCAACACCTCCGCCGCATACTTATTGTATTCTGGAGCACTAGCCATCATATTAGAAATAATTAAGCCCTTAAGGTTTTTTTGGTATTTCAACGCATATTCCATTGCCAGAATGCCGCCCCAAGATTGTCCTAATAAATAAAAATTTGAGGAATCTAATTTCAATGCTTTTCTGACTTGTTCTACTTCTTCTACGAATCGGTCTGTGGTCCACAATCTATTGTCATTGGGTTGGTCGCTGTAATAGGAGCCCAACTGGTCGTAATAAATGTATTCGATACTTTCTTGTGGCAAAAAACCGTCAAAGCTTTCAAAAAATTCATGAGTTCCTCCGGGGCCACCATGAAGCAACAAAACTTTAATTTTGGGATTATTTCCAACCGTTTTGGTCCACACCTTAAATTTCCCAATTGGTGTAGTGATCGGAATCATTTTAATTCCACCAGTAAATTGGTCGTCGCGTTCCGAAAAATTTAGATAATTTTCTTTTATTGAATCTGACTCTTGTTTCTCTTTGCAGTTGCTCAATAGTGTCATTGCCAAGAAAGTGTAAACGATAATTTTTAGTTTCATGCCTCTAAAATTTTAAGTTAATTATAAATTTTGCTGTACAAATCCTTATATTTTTCCATAACTATTTTTCGCTTTAGCTTAAGAGTAGGCGTCAGTTGCCCCCCGTCGATAGACCATACGTCAGGCGTAAGTTCAAAACGTTTTATTTTTTCCCAATTGCCAAACTTTTCATTCTGCAAATCAACTTCTTCTTGCACACGCGCGATCACTTTTTGATTATCGATAATTTCGCTATTCGTTTTGCCGATATCTAGTGTATGCAGTTTTGCCCATTCTTTTACAAAATCAAAATTGAGTTGAATAAAAGCAGCGGGCATTTTTTCACCATCTCCAATGACCATAATCTGTTCTATAAAACGGGATTGTTTCATGGCATTTTCCAGCAATTGTGGCGCTATGTATTTGCCTCCTGACGTTTTAAACATTTCCTTTTTTCGATCGGTTATTTTGAGGAAACCATCATTGTCAAATTCTCCAATGTCACCAGTATGAAAATAACCATCCTGCAGGGCTTCGGCAGTTTTTTCTTCCTCTTTGTAATAACCCATCATGACGTTTGGGCCCTTACACAAAATCTCGCCATCGGCAGCGATTTTTACGCTTACATTTTGGATTACTTTGCCGACAGTCCCCACCCGGAAATTACGGTTTCGATAATCATTTACGGCAATTACCGGGGAAGTTTCGGTTAAACCGTAGCCTTCCATCACATAAATTTCTGCAGCAGCAAAAATGCGTGCCAATCGGGGTTGCAAGGCCGCGCTTCCGGAAACCATTAAATTCAAGTTTCCGCCCAATCCTTCTTTCCATTTGCTAAAAACTAATTTTCGGGCAATTTTTAATTCCAATTCATACCAAAAGCCGTTGGCACCATAAGGTTCAAAGCGCAACCCCAAATCAATGGCCCAGAAGAATAATTTCCTCTTGATGCCTGTCAGTTCACTTCCTTTGGCGTAAATCTTATCATAAACCTTTTCTAAAAGTCTGGGTACCGCAGTGATGACATTTGGTTTGACTTCTTTTAAATTATCGGTCAGTTTTTCAATCGATTCGGCAAAATAGACAGAAACACCAAAGTATTGGTAGATGTATAAAATCATGCGTTCATAGATGTGGCAAATCGGCAAAAAGCTCAAGGCCCGACTTTTTCCAGCTTTAAATGGAATTCGCGGGGCACTGTCGAGAACGTTTGATACAATATTTTGGTGCGAAAGCATCACTCCCTTCGGCTTTCCGGTGGTTCCGGAAGTATAAATTATCGTCGCCAAATCGGTTGCTTTTACATTGTTTTTGCGCTCTTCTACCACCGATTGATTGCTTTGGTCTTGACCTAAATCCAATAATTGAGACCAATTTTTACAATCCGAAATAACATCAAAAGAATAAATTTCTTTTAAACTAGGCACTTGCAGTTTAATCAGGTTTACTTTTCGCAAAACTTCAGCGTCTGAGACAAAACAATACAGGGCTTCGGAATGGTTTAAAATATAGGCATAATCGTCTTCCGAAATCGTGGGATAAATGGGTACATTCTGCGCGCCAGTTTGTAAGACGCCGATGTCCATGATATGCCACTCGGTTCTGTTGGAAGTGGAAATAATCGCAATTTTGTCATTTTTTTGAATCCCCAGCCGCAGCAATGCTCTTGAAATCGCATTGGCTTTGGCAATGTATTCTTCGGTAGAAGTCTTTGTCCATTGACCATTGTATTTGGTGACCAATGCATCAGGTATGTTGTAGTGTTCTTGTTGATGGTATGGAAAATCAAACAAGCGCGTAATTTGGGTCATTTTTAGTGGCTTTATGTACTGCAAATTAAGTAAAAATTATTAGTGTACAATTTATTACTTTTAAATATATATTTGACGGAATTTAAATTCTAAAATGAACTCAGGGCTTATTTCTATTGAATTTAATGGAATGTAACATTAAAAATGTGATATTATTTAATAGTTTTGTGGACTAATTTAAATGAGATGCAAAAATACCTGCGCCTAGATGAATATCGGGTTTTATTTTACAGAATTTCTTTGGCTTATCTCTTTTATTTCATCGCCCGAATTTTATTTTATGCTTTCAACGCAAAATTATTGAAGGTCGACTCTGTTGCTGATTTGATTTCACTTTGTTATTATGGTCTGGCTTTCGACACCACGGCCATTTTGTATGTTAACACACTTTTTATATTGTTATCGATCTTGCCATTCAAAAAAAATACAAATTCTTCGTACCAGCAATTTCTGTTCTATCTGTATTTCGCAACGAATTTAATTGCCTATGCTACTAATTTTATAGATTTTATCTACTATAAATATACATATGCAAGAACGACCATCGTTGCATTAAATGTTCTTGAGCATGAAACCAACAAAACCAGGTTGTTCCTGAGTTTCGTTATCGATTATTGGTATGTTTTTTTACTCTTTGTACTGTGCGCGGTAGTTTGGATTTATTTATACCAGAAAGTTAAAGTAAAAATTTCACATCCAACCAAGCCGCTTCAGTACTATGCATTTTCATTGATCGGTTTTTTATTGGTGGCAGTTCTTATTATCGGAGGGGTCAGAGGCGGCGATTTCAAGAAAGCAACACGGCCGATTAACCTTTTAGATGCAAGTCGACACGTAAAAAATATTGTCCATTCCGATATTGTGCTCAACACGCCATTTGCCATTATTCGGACGCTGTTTAGCAACAGTTTTAAAAAAACAGCTTATGCCGGAGTCAGCGAAAAGCTTATTTTAGAAAAAGTGCAGCCTATCAAGCAATACCATAATAACAAACCAACGAAGCCCAATGTGGTTGTTTTCATATTAGAAAGTTACGGCAGAGAATATATTGGCGCTTTTAATAAAAAGTCGCATATTCCCAATTATAAAACCCATGCACCCTTTTTAGATTCGTTGTCGCAGCACAGTCTGATTTTCACAAATGCCTATGCCAACGGTAGGCAATCCATTCATGGGATGTCTTCTATTTTGGCGGGAATACCGGCTTTTAAAGATGCTTTTACCTCGTCACCCTATCCCAAACAAAAAATAGAATCATTGGTTTCAACGCTTGAAAGCGAAGGTTATGGTACTTCTTTTTTTCACGGTGCTGCCAACGGATCTATGGGATTTTTAGGTTTCGGTAACATACTCGGAATAGACCATTATTACGGAAGAACAGAGTTTAACGACGATTCTCAGTTTGATGGTTTTTGGGGAATTTGGGATGAGCCATTTTTGCAATATATGAAGCGCACGTTAGACACCCAGAAATCGCCTTTTTTTGCAACCGTTTTTACAGTTTCTTCGCATGAGCCTTACATTATTCCAAAAAAATATAAAAATACATTCCGTGAAGGCGATGTGCCCATTCACAAATGCGTAGAATATACCGATTTTGCCCTCAAACAGTTTTTTAAAGCCGCGCAAAAAATGCCTTGGTTTAACAATACTATTTTTGTTTTGGTAGCCGATCACGGCAACCAAACATTTTATGAAGAATATATGAAACCCATACAGCGTTTTGCAGTTCCCATCATAATATACCAACCACACAGTAAATACGTGGGTGTCAGTGAAGATTTGGCGCAGCAAATTGATATTTATCCTACCATATTGGATATGATTGGTTACCAAAAACCTTTTCGCAGTTGGGGCCGAAGCCTGCTAGATACTAAAGCCGAAGCACCTTTTGTGATTAATTCTACGGGAAATATCTACCAATTTTCTAAAGGAAATTACATTTGTACTTTTGACGGAAAAAATGCATTGGGTTTTTATGATAAGAACGATAAAGCATTGGCTGACAATTTGATCACCCATCGCAATGCAGCAATGAATGAATTGGAATTAAACTGTAAAGCTTTCATCCAAGATTACATGGAAAGAGTAGTCGATCAAAAGCTTTATGCCAAATAAATAATGTTTAATTTCACCAAAATTAAATTCAATTTTTATGAAAAATAAAAAAATAGTTGGTCTTTCGATACTGGCCATACTTTTAGTTTTTGTTGCCAAATATGTCTATGACATGAATATCAATCATAACTTTGAAACGATAACAGCGGGAAAGGTCTATAAATCAGGTGTTATTCCACCAGACCAAATTGCTGATTATGTCAAAAAATACCATATCAAATCAATCGTCGATTTGCGCTATCCCGGTACCGCTGATCTGGTTAATAACCCTGAAATTCCATTTGAACTGACGGCCGAAAAGCAGGCTGTGGCAAAAATTAAGGGGGTAAATTATTTTAATAATGGCTCTGATCAGGTTCCAAAACAGGAGAATTTGGATACTTTTTTCAAGATCATGGACAACAAAGCGAATTATCCGGTGCTAATTCATTGCTATCATGGTGTCGGACGCGCAGAAATGTATTCAGCATTGTACCGAATTGAATATGAGAATTTTACCAACGAACAGGCCCGCCAAGGTGTACGCGCGGTTATAAAATTTAGTTCTTTTGACGATGGAACGCCCAAAGGCGAATATCTAAAAGCATACAAATCGAGAAAGCAATTGGGTATTACAAAGCAATAATTTGTTCAACAAAACAGTTCGTCAGGATGTTTTTTGGCGTCAAAAATTAGACTTGTGGCGTTATAGATTATCAATCCATTTTCGTGCGTTGACAAAAGCTTCCAACCAAGGCGAAACTTCGTCATTGCGGTCTTTTGGGTAGTACGCCCAATTCCACGGAAAAGTCGACCGCTCAATATGGGGCATCGTCACCAAATGTCTTCCCGTTTTATCGGCCATCATGGCAATATCA
This sequence comes from Flavobacterium sp., assembly GCA_014378065.1. Taxonomy (GTDB): domain Bacteria; phylum Bacteroidota; class Bacteroidia; order Flavobacteriales; family Flavobacteriaceae; genus Flavobacterium. Next base: position 2,252 of record JACMOK010000067.1, on the reverse strand, counting down.
AAATGGGACCCGTTGGGATTGGCAGGATAATCTTCGTAAGCATACTTTCCGACTACATCATAACGGTCTTCACTGTAAGGTAAATTGAATCGGCCTTCTCCATGTGAAATCCAAACACCTAGGGTGGTTCCGGCAAGTGAGGAAAGCATCACCGAATTGTTGGGCTGAATCTTCACCGAAGTAAAGCCGCTTTCGTGTTTTTGGGAATTGTTGTGCGCCATCTTGCCATGAATTTCATGATCCGGATTTACAACTTCCAATTCCATAAATAATTGACAGCCATTGCATATTCCTACGGATAAGGTGTCCTCTCTTTTAAAGAAATTTTCTAAAGCCATTTTTGCTTTTTCATTGTATAAAAAGGCCCCAGCCCAACCTTTGGCAGAACCCAACACATCCGAATTGGAAAAGCCGCCCACCGCGCCGATAAATTGAATCTCTTCTAAAGTTTCACGACCAGCAATCAAATCGGTCATGTGAACATCTTTGACATCAAAACCTGCGAGATACATGGCGTTGGCCATTTCACGCTCGGAATTGCTGCCTTTTTCGCGGATGATGGCCGCCTTTGGCCGCGCTTTGTCACTATCAATCACGGGTTTATTGCCGGCAAAATGATGCGGAAATTGATAGTGTAAAACCTGATTTTTATAATTATCGAAACGGGCTTTGGCCATGCCGTTTTTAGATTGCTTTAGATCGAGTAGGTAAGAGGTTTCAAACCAAAGGTCTCGGTATTGGGAAACGGAAAACGAAATTTCATTCACCACCAATGTGTTACCATCAGCAACGCTTCCGATTTTGAAAAATTCAATCTGATTTTTTTGCAAGGCAGTTTCTACTACATTATCGTTTTTAGCCTGAAATACAATGCCAATATTTTCGGCAAAGAGAATTTTGATCAGGTCTTTTTCTTTAAAATCTTTGAAATTAATAATCGCCCCTAAATTAACATCGGCAAAACACATTTCGAGTAAAGTGGTGATCAATCCGCCACTTCCAATGTCGTGTCCGGCAACAATTTCGGTTTCTAAAATGAGTTGCTGGATTGTATTAAAAGCATTTTTAAAAAATACGGCATCTTTGATGGTACTGGTTGCTTTTCCAATCTTGTTTAAAATCTGAGCAAACGAAGAACCACCCAAGTGATAATCATCCTGAGATAAATTAATATAATAAATAGAGCCACCGTCTCTTTGCAAAACGGGTTCTACCACTTTGGTAATATCGGTACAATTTCCTCCGGCTGAAATAATAACCGTTCCCGGCGCAATCACCTCGTCGTTGGGATATTTTTGTTTCATCGACAAAGAATCTTTACCGGTAGGAATATTAATTCCCAATGCAATCGCAAAATCAGCGCATCCTTTGACTGCTTCGTACAAACGGGCATCTTCGCCTTCATTTTTGCAGGCCCACATCCAATTGGCCGATAACGAAATTCCTCGGAGGCCATCTTTGATCGGTGCCCAAACGATATTCGATAAAGCTTCGCCAATGGCATTTCGACTACCCGAAACCGGATCAATCAAAGCGGCGATCGGCGCATGTCCTATTGAGGTTGCAACACCTTCTTTTCCTAAATAGTCCAAAGCCATGACCCCAACATTGTTGAGTGGCAACTGTAAAGGTCCGACGCATTGTTGCTTTGCGACTTTTCCGCCCACACAACGATCGACTTTATTGGTCAGCCAATCCTTGCAGGCCACCGCTTCAAGCCTTAACATCTGTTTTAAATAAGCGGGTAAATTTTCTGAATCATAAGTAATATCCGAATAGTTTCGCTCAACCGTGCAATCGTTCACCACCACTTTTGGCAAACTTCCGAAGAGATCATCCAACGCAAAATCCATGGGTTTCGCTCCGGTGGTTTTAGATTCGAAAGTAAAACGGTTATCGTTAGTGACGTTTCCGACAGCATACATAGGTGAACGTTCGCGTGCTGCAATTTTTTGAAGCAGGGCAATATCGTCGTTACCAATAACTAATCCCATACGTTCTTGTGATTCATTGCCGATAATTTCTTTGGCCGAAAGCGTTGGGTCGCCCACAGGTAATTTGTCCAGATCAATCAATCCGCCTGTGGATTCCACTAGTTCCGAAAGACAATTTAAATGGCCGCCGGCGCCGTGATCGTGAATCGAAACTATCGGATTGTCGTCGCTTTCCACCAATCCGCGGATGGTGTTGGCTACTCGTTTTTGCATTTCCGGATTAGACCGCTGGATGGCATTCAATTCGATTCCCGAACT
>JACMOK010000066.1 GCA_014378065.1 Flavobacterium sp. | reverse complement strand
GGTTTGATAGCTGATGCGAAGTAATTCTTTGTATTCTCTAGCAATTATTTTGTTTTCTTTTTCAATATCAATCTCCACCATAGTCTTTGTAGTTCAATTCTTAAAATTAAGGATAAGATTTCAGATAAGCAAATAGTTGCTAGGAATATTCTGGGATTCTTTTTGACCTAAATGGTTGCGAAACTAAAATTTTATTCGACTAAAATCGAGATCCTGGAAATCATAACTGAAATCGGTTAATGGTGAAATCGGTTTCATTTTCAGGCTTTCATTTTGTTGAGAAAAAATCATAAACGCATCTGCCAGAAAGCTGCGTCGGTTCCATTTTACAGCGAAGGTCTGGTCTTTGTAAAAGTAAACTTCCCCAGCCAATTCAGGGGAACGTTTGGAATTAAAATACAATTTGCCATTCTTTTCGGTTAAGACAATGTCACCAAACCAATTGTCTTTGTACGTTCCAGCATATTTTTTATAATCTACTTTAATCTTTTCTTTGCCGTTTCTTGCCACAGTTTGCCAGACCTCCTCCGAAATTTTATCGGCATTGTCTTCTTTTTCCCTACGTTGGCTGCTGTACAACGTTACATAATCTTCCGAATTGATATTCAGATAACTGTCTTTGATCGTATTGGTAATCGCCGTAAATGCAGCGCCGGATTGCTGGTTGGTCAAGACTATAATACCCAAATTTAATTCAGGAAGTAAGGTCACTTGTGTTACCATACCGTCCAATCCGCCAGTGTGCGAAGCCTGTAATGTTCCTTTTACATCGGTAAGTTGCCAACCCAAACCATAGCTTTTAAAATGGGAATTGTAAGGTTTTGTCATTTTATTGGGTAAGATCGTTTGCGGTGTCCACATTTCTGAATGCTGCTTATCAGAAAACAATTGCTGCTGTTGGTCCGATCCATATTTTCCGTGTTGCAGTTGTAGTATGACCCATTTGCTGAGGTCGGTTACGCTTGAATAAATTCCGGCAGCCGCATCGAAAGTTGTGCCTTTATAACGGGAAATTACTTTGAGTTTGCCTTCGGTAGGCACATGCGGTACTACCACATTTGAGGTATCTTTCAAACGCGTAAAAGAGGCGGCGCTTTGTTTCATTCCCAAAGGTTTCATCAGGCGTTCTTCGACAAATTCACCCCAGCCGATACCACTTATACGATGCAACACTTCACCTGCAACTAGATACAGCAGATTGTCGTAATCATATTTGGTCCTAAAAGCAGAAACGGGTTTTAAAAATTGTAGATTATGGATGATATCCGTTGTTGTAAAATTATTGCCATCAGGCCAAATCATCAAATCTCCGGCGCCTAGTCCGAGGCCGCTGCGGTGGGTCAATAAATCGCGAATGGTGAATTCGCTGGTAACATAATCGTTATACATTTTGAATTCAGGAATGTATTGGGTCACCTTATCATCCCAGTTTAGTTTGCCTTCATCGACTAAAATGGCCAAGGCGGCAGTGGTAAATGCTTTGCTGTTGGAGGCGATTCCGAAGAGCGTATTTTCATTTACTTTTTGTGGACTCAAAATCGATTTTACACCATATCCTTTGGCAAGGATAACTTTGCCATCTTTGACGATAGCCACTGCGATTCCTGGAACTTCAAAAGTTTTAAGTGTTCGTTCAACCAAAAGATCAACCTGATCTGAAGTGAGTTGGGCTACCGCTTTTCCGCCAAAAGTAATTAGCGCTAGTATAACCAAATATTTTTTCATAATGTACGTGCTGTTATTTAAAATTCCGTTGTCTTTTAGCTTCAAAAATTAAAATCGCAGCGGCAACCGAAACATTCATCGAATCGATTTTGCCCTGCATGGGGATAATGATGTTTTTTGTGGCTTGCTCACGCCATTCTTTTGTCAAACCTGTAGCTTCTGTGCCTACTACCAACGCGGTGGGTGTTGTATAATTTTGAGTATGATAAGCTGTGGCTTCTTGTAAGGCAGCGCAATAGAAATTGATTTGTTTTTCTTTTAGATAAGCGATAATCTCCTTGGTGCTTCCGGTTGCGATTTGATTGGTAAACAAGCCGCCCACACTCGAGCGTACAATGTTTGGGCTGTACAAATCGCTTTTCGGATTGGCTATAATCACTGCATCCAAATGGGCAGCATCGGCAGTGCGCAGTAGCGCACCAATATTTCCCGGTTTTTCGGGTGCCTCAGCAATTAAAATTAACGGGTTTTTCGACAAAATTAAATCAGTTAGTGACAAGGATTTGGTTCTGGCCACCGCTAAAATTCCCTCCGTGGTGTCGCGGTAGGCTAGTTTTTGGTATACTTCCTTATTGATTTCAACGAAATTAATGCTCGTCTTTGAAAATTTTAAAATTTGCGATTCAGAAATCAGTTCAGGCAGAAAAAGAATGGTTTCGATTTCAAAATTTCCTTGGATGGCCAATTCAATTTCGCGCTGGCCTTCGATTAAAAAAGTGCCGGTTTTTTTGCGCGCTTTTGCCTTTTCCTGTAACAGCAACAGCGCTTTGATAAATGGATTTTGTATGGAAGTGATTTGTTTCAAAAGTGATAATGTTGCATTTGCTAAGGTATGGTGTTTTTTTTAAATGAGACAGTTACAAAATACCCCTGGCTTTGATTTCCAAATATTTATTAATGGTATCCAACGTAAGATTTTCGGGTTGGGTTAGCACCGAATAAATCCCATATTTTTTGAGTTCGTTAACGATAAGCCGTTTTTCAAACGCAAATTTTTCAGCGATTACCTTATCATATACATCCTGAATGGTTTCGGCTTTTTTGTGGATTAGCGCATTGAGTTCGGTGTTGTTAAAAAACACGACGACCAACAAATGACTTTTTGCAATCCCTTTTAAGTAAGGTAATTGCCGGTGTAATCCATCGAGCGTTTCAAAATTGGTATACAAGATAATCAGGCTTCGTTGGCTGATGTTTTTTCGGATGTCAACATACAGCCGACTAAAATCACTCTCATAAAAATCAGTGGTAATATTGTACAGGGTTTCCAAAATTTGTTGCAGCTGAGAAGCACGCTTTTCCGCAAAAACCCGATTGGTCACTTTTTTTGAAAAGGCAAGCATGCCCGCTTTGTCTTGCTTTTTTAGAATGACATTGGATAATACCAGCGTGGCATTGATTGCATAATCCAACAAACTTAAACCGTTAAAAGGCATTTTCATCACACGCCCTTTGTCAATTATCATATACACAGATTGTGATTTTTCGTCTTGAAACTGATTGACCATCAAGGCATTTTTCTTGGCAGTAGCTTTCCAATTCAGCGTGCGAATATCATCGCCCGGAACATATTCTTTGATTTGTTCAAACTCCATGGTATGACCAAGTCGCCGGATTTTTTTGATACCGTATTGAAATAAATGGTTGGAAAAAGCGATCAGGTCGTATTTTCTCAATTGCATGTAAGAAGGATAGGTTGGCACTAGCTGATTTTTCGAAAATGAAAAACGTCGTGAAATCAATCGCAAAGGCGACGTCACATAAACATTCAGATTACCAAATGAATATTCGCCACGCTGGGTTGGTCTCAATTCATACTGAAGGTTGTCCTGAGCAGAGGCTTTAATGTTACGGCGTATTTCAAAGTCCCGAATTTGAAATTGAAACGGAATTTCATCTATTATTTTTACCGATATCGGAAACGTATAATAGTTTTTTATGGTAATGTGAATCGGATTTGGGTCGCCATTAGATAATTTTTCGGCCATATTTCTGGTGGCATCGATGCCGTGCTTTGCCAAAAATAAGATCAGAATATCCAAAAACAAAAAGACAGACAACACCAACACCAAATACCAAACTGCGCTGTATAAAACCGGAAAAATAAATGCACCCACAAACAGCGCTATGATACCCAAAAGCACATAGAAGAAGAAATTATTGAGATATAGTTTTTTTAAAAGATTCAAAAAGGCTACAGATTTAAATGGATTGTGGATTTGAAACAGAATTATCTCGGAATTTCAACTGTTTCCAAAATTTGTTTGATGATTTCTATGCTGCCGATACCTTCCATTTCGCGTTCGGGACTAACAATAATCCGGTGTTGCAAAACCGGGACCGCCGCTTCTTTGATGTCCTCGGGCGTGACAAAATCGCGACCGCGGATCGCCGCAAAACCCTTAGCGGCATTCAATATCGCAATTGAGGCACGCGGAGAAGCGCCTAGATATAAGAAATTGTTTTCGCGTGTATTGACAACGATCTTTGCAATGTAGGCAATCAGTTGGGGTTCAATAACAATTTGTTTTACTAACGCCTGAAAACTTTTAATTTCTTCGCTAGAAAGAATGGATTTAATCTTTTCGAGTTTACCTTGATTTCGCAACGAATTTTCGCGCTGGATGATCGTGATTTCGTCTTCAAGTTTGGGATATTCAATCACAATTTTAAACAGAAAGCGGTCCAGCTGTGCCTCTGGCAATCGGTAAGTTCCTTCTTGCTCAATTGGATTCTGCGTGGCAATTACCAAAAACGGCGTTTCTAAAATATAGGCAGAACCGTCAATAGTAATCTGACGTTCCTCCATGACCTCAAAAAGTGCGGACTGAGTTTTTGCTGGAGCGCGGTTGATTTCATCAATCAAAATCAGATTGGAAAAAATGGGACCTTTTTTAAATTCAAATTCCGATTTTTTTAAATCGAAAACCGAAGTACCCAAAATGTCCGAAGGCATCAAATCGGGTGTGAACTGAATTCGACTAAAACCAATGTTTAAAGTCTTCGCTAATAATTTAGCAGTGATTGTTTTAGCAACGCCTGGCACACCTTCAATTAGAACATGTCCGTTAGAAAGTATCGCTACCAAAAGCTGGTCAACCATTTTGTGTTGGCCTACGATCACTGTTTCTATTTCTGCTTTGATGCTTTTAATGCTTATTAAGAGTGGCGCCAAATCGATTCTGGATTGAAAACTTACATTTTCATTAGGCGTTTCCAGGGTGTTTTCAGACGGAATTATTTCTTCCATGGTTTTATTTCGGGTTAAAATTTAAAGTGTAACGGTTACGAATTTACGTGGATTTTTTAATTTAATTTCTAACTAAATTATTTTTTCAATCGCGTTATTAATTTGTATTAAATCTTCCTCTATACTATTGTGCGGACTTTTGCGATGGGTATTGATTAAGAAAATAGTTTTCTGAATATCGGCCAAATTTTTTCCCGACTTATTGTGAAATTTATCAATAAAAGCAGCATCTAGTCTTGAAGTATCGATCAAGTATTCATTGCGGATTTTTTCGAGGAAATAGATAATTTTCTTATTGATAATATTGTCATGATCGCCTTCTTGATAGTAGAGGTTGCCAATCGATTTGGTAAAATCGATGGTAGTGTTTCGTAGCGGAACTTCGATGGGCACTACGCGCTGTTTCCGTTTGGCATTAAAAAGGATAAAAATAAGCATACCGATTAAAAACAAATACCAAGCCCATTTAAGCGCAGGCTGGCTGCGAATATAACGCATCGGAGAATCAGAAATTACCTCGCCATTTTGACCCTTGATCCACCAGTATACCTTGCCTTTGGGAATGTAGGATAGCACTTTTTCGGCATATTGATGGTGGTTGTCTTTTAGTAAATGAAAATTGGTAAACGCCGCGGGTTGGGTATGCAAATAAAACTTGCCACGGTGATATCTGACTTTAAGAAAATTTATCCGAACGCTATCGCCACTCTGATACCCGAGCACGGTAGTCTGTTTCGAATCGATTTCGGAAAAATAATTGTTGCCGACGCCTTCGATCAAATGGTATTTTTTGGTGCCCAGATTTGCATTGGCCACCCAATTAAAAATACGATCAGAATAATGGTACTCAGAATTCATTTTTATTTTTAGGCTGTCAAGCAATGCATTAGGCAATACCTTTCCGCTAATAAAAGCTGTATTACCATGACTTACAAAATTTAAAATTTCTTTTACTGATTGGTCGTCGATCTTGGTAAACTCAGCGATATGGAGCAATGTGCCTTTTATTTTATAATCCTTGATCAGACTGTCGGAATCGTATTGCGCCGCAAGATATTCATAGGGTGTAAGGTTTAGCTTTTCCACTTTTTGTTGCTTGAGCAACGCATTGATTTCGGCATCAAAAACATACAATCCAAATGGGGTTTTGTCTTTTAAAGAATAGCTCGGCGTCCAATCCAGCGGCTGAGGCTGGTTGCTGTCAAGGACAATGACTCCGATAAGAATCAGTATTAAAAGTGTGATATAGATCTGGATTGATTTAGACATTGCCCATCGATTTTATTGCTTTCTCAAATGCTGCTTTTGCTTTTTCGAAAGTGGTTTGATCGAGTTCAAATTCGCCATACCAAATGTAATTGTACAAATAAGAAAGATAAGCAAAATCGTCTTTTCTCGATTGGGTTTGTAGTTCATAAAGGTAATCCGAATTGGTTTTTTCAATATCCCACTCAATCCATTGTTGGTGGGCCATTTTTTTAAGCAACCAAAGATAATAATAACGAATCGTGAGTCTTTTTTCGCCGGTTGTCAACGTGTTGTGAATAAGATCCTCAAAATCTTTGAGTTGCAGTTTTCTTTCAATTTCTGTGTAATGGATCAATTTTTTATCAGAATCTTTTCCGAAAATCCATTGACCTTCTTTGTTCATCAACGCTTTGACAAGCAGATAGATCACAAAAACGACGATGAGAATCGCTATAGTTTTTAGCAGAATTTCCACAAAATTTAGTGAAGTCTGATTGTTTGTGAAACGAAATATGTTTTTAAAAATATGGGCGAGCCATTCTTTAAAACGATCCCACGCATTTTTTTCGGGTGTCTTGAATTGATAAACAAATGCCTTGTCGGTATATTTTTTCTGAAATCCTTCAACAAACGTGCGTTTAATCACGCTGCCAGAATCTGCGGAGTCGGAAACCGACGCTTGGTTGATATTGCCATTTCCAACTGTTGTTGGAGCATTCTGAGCGCTGTTGAAAGAACTGCAAAACACCAGCAATAAAATTAGGCACTTATTCACGTAAAGATTTCATTTTTTTGTGTACGATAAAGGGATATATCAAATAGTAAAACGAAATCAGAGCCAAGGTAAAAAGGATAATAAAACTGCTGAACCAATTTGCAAAATCAACAGCATATCGCGTGATAAAACCTTCTAAAAAACCTGCGGATATGGTAAACGGAAAAGTACTCAGGAAAATTTTAAAACTGTTTTTAAAACCAATTTTAAAGGAGTCTTTTCTTGAATAGGTTTTTGGAAACAGCAGAGACGCACCCAAAATAAAACCAGCAGCTGCTTCAATGACAATCGCAAAAATTTCCATCGCGCCGTGAATCCAAATCCCACGAACGCTTTGCCAAAAAACGCCCTGTTGGTAAAAGAAATATTGAAAAGCACCCAACATTAACGAATTTTGCAGAAAGATATAAAAAGTGCCCACACCTCCGAAGATGCCGTACATAAAACATTTCGCACCCACATACAAATTGTTTACAGTAATGCCTACAAAACTTCCCCAATTGCTCCCAGATTTATACACCGCCACTGGATTTCCGCTTTTGATATTCTTTAATGTCATGTTGACATACTGGTCGCCTAAAATGAGTCTTACAAAATCGGCATCATATTTAGCGGAGACAACGCCAATGGCCACTGTTATAAAAAACAGCGCAAAAGCATAAACTAAGTATCTTTTGTATTGATAAAGCAGTAGCGGAATTTCTGTTTGAAAAAAATAGAAAATCCTATTTTTTTCGGTTCTTTTGGTTTTGTAAATCTTCTGAAAAATCTGGGAAGCCAGGTGGTTTAAATAAATCACCGTCTTGCTTTTGGGATAGTAAGTTTGCGCATACGACAAGTCGTTGACCAAATGAATATACAAACTGGCCAGTTCATCCGGATTTTTTTTAGATTTACCCAAAATAGCCAGTTCAAATTCCAACCATTTTGCTTTATTTTGTTTTATGAAGGCCACTTCTCTCATCAATTGCTAAAATATAAAATATGTCAGAACTAACGATCAATACAACACAAAATGTCAATATAAATTTTACGGCAGCTTCGGTTGGTGATAGGATACTGGCGTACTTTATAGATCTAACAATCAAAATAGCGTACGGCATTGTGATTTATGGTATTTTTTTTTACTGGTTTGGCATTAATAGCGCTTTTAGGACAATGGACCAATGGTCGGTAATTGCGATAGTCTTGGTGTTTTACTTTCCGGTCATGATATACTCTATTACTTTGGAAAGTTTGTTGGAGGGCCAAAGCTTTGGTAAAAAAATACTGAAGATAAAAGTGGTCAAAATTGATGGGTATCAAGCGAGTTTTGGCGATTATTTGATGCGCTGGTTTTTTAGAATAATCGACATTACCATGCTGTACGGCACGGTAGCGTTGGTGACCATTATCTCAAGTAAAAAAAGCCAACGCCTGGGCGACATGGCCGCAGGTACCGCAGTAATCACCCTTAAAAACAAAGTCACTATCAATAATACTATTTTAGAAGATCTCAGCGAAACATATGTGCCTTCTTACCCATTGGTAATCAAACTTTCAGACAATGATATGCGGATCATCAAGGATACTTTTCAGTTTGCGGTATCCAAAAATGATCGGGATACCATAAGCCAGTTAAGAGAAAAAATAGAAAAAGTAACTACTATTAAAAACCAGTCCGGAAATGACACCGATTTTATAAAAACCATTCTAAAAGATTATAATTTCTACACCCAACACATGTAACACTTAATTTATTGTGTAGTTAAAAATAGAAAACCAACCAAGGGTTTTGGATAGCTGACATCATTGAGTTGAAGTTCATAATAATAAGTACCATCAGGCGTAGCACTTTGATCGATCAACAGGCCTTTGTTTGCAAATCCATTCCAATCCGGAGAGTTGTTGTCGCCCATCCAAATTAATTTCCCCCAACGATTGAATATCGACAGCTTAAAATTTACGAAGATATCACGAAGTCCCTCAATGAAAAACACGTCATTTTTCGAGTCGTTGTTGGCCGAAACATAATTGTAAACTGTTGGAGGACAGTTAGTAGTTGTCAGCAAAAAAGAAGTAGTGCTAAAACAAATGCCATTATCGACTTTTACAAAAATGGTCATAGGGGTAAAGGGTGCGCTGTAATCTGAAAAGCTTGAAATCGAATTGCTGTGATTTTGTAAATCGGTTGCCGACGGATAAAAAGAAACCACATCAGTTGGATTTATTTTGATTAAATCTTCGTAAACAGAGAAGTTGAAAGTGCCTTTAGTTAATCCGGCGTTGCAAGCGATCATTGGAGAAAGCGGTTCCAATGCTTTCGAAATCACAAATTCTACCTTCGAAAATGCACTGTTATTGGCTTCGTCAATTTCAATTACAATGCCCTGTCCTGTTCCTACATCATCTACGACAAATTGCAGTTCAAAACCGGTCGCGACAGTTTCAGGAATCACTAATGAAATAGATCCGCTTTCGCTTCCATTAACCGCAATTGGCATTAGAGTTTCAGTATATTGTATGAACACGCCATTTGCATAAATGGCGATCGGCACGCCACCCTGAAGCTGCGCTGTTGCATTGGTATTGTAAACGGTATAATCTGCTACAATTTTCCTAGAATTACAAGCCACAGCGAGCCCATCAATATTAATGGAGGCATCGGGCAATTGGCTGTTGAGCTTAGATACGATGCAATTGATCATCACAAAATCTTGACTCGAAGTCAATTGAATTTCGGCTGTTGTATCTCCGACCTGTATGTTATTTTGGATATCGTAAACATCCAAATCCATATTGTACAACTGATCGGAATTGGTAATGCTATTGGTACCGTTAAAGGCATTGTTGGCTGGATTTAATGGCAGGTTTTCGAGCTCCATTCCGTTGATGGTCAGCGATTCATTTACCGCAATATTTTTATCACCTTCCCATGCTACAAAACCAATTTTGGCATTCTGATTGTCGATGACATTTAAACTGTTTAGCGTAATGTTGATGGTATCGGGAACGCCCTGCATGCCATCATATACATTGAGTTGGTTGACGGCTAAAGTTGGATTTGTAAAAACAATTACGACCGCCCAACCGCCAAAATTTCCCCCGTTAGGACAATAGGGGTCGATGATAGCCGTCAAATCTAAATCTGAAAAAGTGTAGTTGCCATTTCCGGTGCTCTGAATGATTGAAGTGATGTCTCTAAAAGCGCTAAAACAAGGCCTTCCGGCTGAATTGGTGATATTGAACGAACGTTGTGCGGAAAGCGAAATACCATTGAGTTTTACATCAAAATCGCCTAGGCCAGAACCAGCCCAATATAGGTAGGCTCTGTAAACTACATCATTCGCACTAAGAGACAAAATTGCAGACGAACTTGTAAGAATGCTACAAGCCGGGGCTGGTTCTCCGTCTATATTGTTATTTTCGACCGTGTTTAAGGTATTTCCGATAAATGTAAAATCGTATTTGCCATTAAACTGTTGGTATAACGAAATATCCTGCGCCTGAACTGTGCAAGTCATGAAGCTTAAGATGATAAAAAATAAATAATGTAGTTTTGTTTTCACATCAGGCTTGTTGGTTTGATAAAATTAATACATTTTGGCGAATTGCTTCGGAAATTTCAGTAGATAAAAGAGGCTAAGGCTCGAAATAATTAAGTAATTTTCCGATGTTTAAAAAATAAATGTGAAAAATTATACCGTAAAACAATACGAACGTAACGATTATAAGCATTGGAATACCTTTGTTTGTCATGCTAAAAATGCAACCTTTCTTTTTCATCGTGATTTTATGGAATACCATAGTAACCGGTTTTTAGATTATTCGTTGATTGTTTTGGAGAATGAAAAATGGGTCGCTGTCATACCTGCCAATAGAGTTAATGACGTTTTACATTCTCATCAGGGACTGACTTATGGTGGATTTGTTTTATCAGAAAAAATAAATTTAAGAACGGCAATTGGTATTTTTAAAAAGGTAATGAACTACTTAAAGGATAGTCAGGTCACCACATTCCAGCTTAAATTGATTCCGTCTTTTTATTGTGATTACTTCTCTGATGAAACGGCATACCTGCTTTTTTTAATTCAAGCGAAATTATGGCGAAGGGACTGCGTGTCGGTAATCGACCTCAAAAAGCCTTTCGTATTTT
>JACMOK010000065.1 GCA_014378065.1 Flavobacterium sp. | reverse complement strand
GACATTATACAATTCTTTTTACTTGTAAGTAACGTACATAAAATAATGTCGTGTTTAGTACTAACGAAATCCTTGTAATTACAAGTGATTTTACATTATACAATACGACAGTATACAATTCTTATTACTTGTAGTACCGATTATGTATTGCTTCGCCTGTTCGCTAACGCTCGGGTCAATATAGTCCAAGAAAGATGGACTATTTTAATACTAAGTAACGTACATAAAATAATGTCGTGTTTAGTACTAACGCAATCCTTGTAATTACTAGTGATTTTACAGTATACAATACGACAGTATACAATTCTTATTACTTATATCGGCATTACACCGTAAACTATTGGACTATTTTACAAATTTTATTGGTATTAATTGATGCCGGAAGAGTTCGTGAAATAGGAGTTAATGAAAATTTGAACACCGAAGTTTTAATCGATATGAAACCCGATGTAATTGTTAGTTTTGGTTTAAATAATAGCAATCCAACGTTGGATAATCTCCAAAAAAGCGGTCGAAAAGTATTGGTCAATGGCGATTGGATGGAACAATCTCCGCTTGGAAAAGCGGAATGGATCAAGTTTTTTGGTGCATTATACGGATTGGATTCCAACGCAAATGCTATCTTTTCAGAAATTGAAAAGGGATATAATTCGACTTTAGCTTTAGCCAAAAAAGCAACATCAAAACCAACTGTTAACTGTGGTGCAATGTATCAGCAACAATGGTACGTTCCTCAAGGCGAAAGTTGGGCTTCCCTATTTTTGAAAGACGCCCAATCCAATTATTTATGGGCAGATGCGAAAGGAACCGGAAGTTTGGCTGTGCCTTTTGAAACCATTTTAGAAAAGGCTCAAAATGCCGAATTCTGGATTGCTCCAGGCGATTTTTTATCTTTGAAACAAATGAGTGACAGCAATCTACATTACAATCAGTTTGCTTCATTTAAAAACAAAAAAGTATATTCGTATAGCGTAAACAAAGGAGCGAAAGGCGGGATCCTTTATTTCGAATGGTCTCCCACACGTCCAGACTGGGTTTTGAAAGATTTTACTAAAATTTTTCATCCTGAATTAGTACCAAATCATAAACTTTTTTTCTTTCAGAAATTAGAATAATATTGATTGAAATAGTAAAACAGAACAAATTAGCTCGTCTCTTCGAGTGGTTTCTAACATTAATGCGACAGCTTTAATGTAAGAAATTATATCGAGAAGTCTTTCATTAAAAAAGTTCTCGATACTTCACAAAGATTTCCTATCGCAAATCTTTGCTCAACGCGAACAGACGGCAACATAAACAAATCCAAGGTTGAAAAACAAAAATCGAATTACCCTCTTATTCTCCTTTTTAATATTGACATTGTTATTGAATATTTCTTTGGGTTCGGTTTCGATTCCAATAAAAGACGTTTTCAATAACTTGACTGGAGAAAATTCCAGCAAAGAAACTTGGGATTATATTATCATCAATTATAGATTGCCCAAATCTATTGCGGCCATTCTCGTAGGAATGGGATTATCCATCAGCGGATTATTAATGCAAACTTTATTCAGAAATTCGTTAGCTGGATCTGATGTTTTGGGATTAAGTTCGGGGGCCAGTTTAGGTGTGGCAACGATTGTTTTGGGTGCTGCTTTTTACCAATTGGTTTATCCTCTATTTTACTTTCGTCTTATGGAATTGTTTTGGCTTCCAGTTTGGGAAGTTTTTTAGTTTTACTGGCGGTTCTAGTCGTTTCTCAACGATTGCGCGATACAATGGCAATCTTGATTGTCGGCTTGATGTTTGCGAGTTTAACCAGCGCTATTATTGGTTCACTCACTTATTTCAGTACTTCCGAACAATTGCAAAAATTTACTTTTTGGTCAATGGGAAATCTAGGAAATTTGTCTTGGTTGTCGATTGTGATTTTATCCGTTTGTGTTGCAATTGGTTTGCTTTTAAGTCTTGTCAGTATCAAATCTTTGAATGCTTTGCTTTTGGGTGAAAACTATGCTCGAAGTTTGGGAATGAATTACAAAAGAACGCGATTAATTATCATCTTTGCCACCAGTATTGTGGCGGGAAGCATCACCGCTTATGCCGGACGAATTGCCTTTATTGGATTGGCCATACCACATATTGCCAAGTTGGTTTTTCAAACCAGTAATCACACTATTTTATTCTGGAGCACTGTTCTTTTTGGTTCTATAATTATGCTGATTTGTGACAGTATTTCACAGCTTCCGGGCAGCGATTTAGCCTTGCCGATTAATGCGGTAACTTCAATTTTTGGTGCACCAATCGTGATTTGGTTATTGATTCGAAAACGTAAAATGATGAACTAATGGAAAACAAAATCATCTTACAGGTTTCAAAAATAAGCATTGGTTATACACACAAAAGAGAAAAAAGTGTCATTACATCAGGTATTGATTTGTCTTTAGAAAAAGGAAAATTAATTGCCTTAATTGGTGCCAATGGTATTGGAAAATCAACGCTCTTAAGAACCATTACCAGAATACAAAAACCTATTTCAGGAACTGTTTCTTTGAATGAAAAAAACATTCACGAATTAGCTGCTTTGACTTTAGCACAAAACTTAAGTGTCGTATTGACTGAAAAATTACCACCAAGTAATTTGACCGTTTGGGAACTTATTGCTTTAGGAAGATAATCTTATACGAATTGGATTGGCAAGTTGACCGACAACGATATTGTAAAAATCAACGTAGCCATTGAGCTGATGCAAATTGGTCATTTGATAAAAAAAAGCATTACGAAATTAGTGACGGACAATTGCAATTAGTTTTGATTGCTAGAGCTTTGGCAAAAGATACGCCATTAATTATTTTGGATGAACACACAACTCACTTGGACTTACTACACAAAGTGGTGCTTTTTAAACTCTTAAAAAAACTCACGCACGAAACGGGAAAATGTATTTTTTTTTCGACTCACGACATTGATATGGCGATACAATTGAGCGACGAAATGATTATTATGACACCCTATACAGTGGTTCAAGACCAATCTTGCAATTTGATTATGAAAGGAAGTTTCAACACTTTATTCAAAGATGAACATATAGTCTTTGATAGTGAAAAGGAGAAGTTTGTGATTTCTTAATCTTCAATCGAATAGCTTCATAAATAGATTTCTCGGCGTGCTAACTCATAAGAAATACCTGCCAAAATAAAAAGCGCTAAAACTAGCTGTTAATTAAAAATTATTTTTCTAGTTCTTATCTTTTAGATAAGTATTTAATAATTCTTGTGCTGCTACAAAAGGGGATATTTCACTGTTTTGTACTGCTTTTTTAGTTAAAGCAAGAAGTTTTTGGATTTCAGGATGGTTGTAAAAATTAGTTTTCAATTGTTCGTTAATGGTTTCAAACATCCAATATTGATTTTGCTCGTTTCGTTTTTCATAGAAATAATGATTCGTTTTTGTTAGATATAGAAACTTTTCAATTGTTACCCAAACTTCCG
>JACMOK010000064.1 GCA_014378065.1 Flavobacterium sp. | reverse complement strand
GTTCTTTTTTGAAATTGGTAGCAAAAAAAGGAGCGGTAACTCTATTATAAAGACTGTTGTTCAAATCTTTGATTCCAACGATTACTTCGGTTACGGAATCATTTACCGGTTTCAATTCCCAAGTATATTCCATTTGTGTACCACCACTTTTCATTTCTTGTTTGATGTAATTAAAATTTTTCTTTTCAAGAATAGAATATACTTCATTGTTGCTTAAATGCTGAGCCTCTGTCCATTCCTGAATGCCCTGGAAAATGGTTCCAGAAGCTGTTTTTTCGTTAAAGATGATGCAATAATCACTTTCTTTTATTAACAAATACCAAATAGTAAAAACGGAAAATAAAACCAATAATCCGACAATAATTTTTTTCTTATTCAACATTATTTTGCCATTTTTAATTTCTTAATAATATAATTTCCAATGTTATTGCCTTGGACAATACCGTTTTCGATAGCTGCTCGGTAATGAATCCCGCCATAAAGTCTGCTAATCGAAGCTTCTACAGCAGCTTGTTTGAACGATTTAAAATTTCTTTTTGGTAAGCCAAAATTAACTTCGGAATCATCAATATAGCTAAAATTATCTCCAAAAATTGTGGTCAAGATTATAGCAGAACAGGAAGAAATTACAGAGTGACCGCTAACATATTCCGGAAAAGGAGGAGTTTGTAATTGTGGTCTCCAGTTTTCATCAATATGTTGATTGATATAGGTTTCAGGACGAACAACGTTACTTCTATACTTTTCATTCCAGCAACTAATAAAACATTCAAAGATTCCGATGGATGTTTTGGTAAAAGCAAAAACAGTAGTTTCAAAATCAGCGTTTGTTTTTTTCAAAGCAATTTTTGTAATATTAATCCAATGCGCATCAGGAGTATTTTTCTTCTTAGCAAACATCATGTGTCCCTGTGTAACTGTAGCATACGGATTGCAATCCCAAAACGATGCAATGGCAGATTCTTCGGGCATTAGTTTGCTTTTGGTATTCTCAACTTCAATTAATTTTTTGGAAATCATATTTCCTATATCATACGTTTCTTTTGCTTCTTTGTAAAACGAAGATTTTTTATCAGTAGAAAAGGGATGCGGAGGAATGGGTTTAAATTGCGAAGCCGAATCCATAACTGCGGTCCTTATTTCGCCCCAATGCGGTTCAACACCATCCATATAGGCTGGTGGAGTTGGTTGCCATCTCCCTGGCTGACTGGTATGAACAGAAAATTTAGACATTGTTCGGGTTTGTTTGTAATTGTCGCTTCCCATCCATTTTTTGATGCGCTCGGCTACTTTAAGCCCATATTCTTTAGAAACTTCAAATTCTTTTGAGTTTTCTGACCCCCATTTTTCATACAAGCTATCTCTATATTTTTCTAATGCTTGCTCAGAAAAAATCAATTGTTTGCTTAATTCAATATGTGCAATAAGTGCTGCCAAATTTTTATTGACTCCTCTTTTCGGATCTAATTTCGGAATAGAATCCAGACCGTTTAATTGGCCTTGCAAACTCTCATATTTAGTGCTATTCTGAGCCATAATCTCATAAGCTGCAACATTAGGATACAGATAAATCCTGCTAGCAACTGGAGGCGAAAAGATATCGTGAACCATAATCGCGGTTACTGTATCTACCACTGCACAGTAATCATTTGTTGTAACTTTGATTGGAGTTTCTTTTTTACAGGAAACAAAGAAAAGTGCT
>JACMOK010000063.1 GCA_014378065.1 Flavobacterium sp. | reverse complement strand
GTTCTTTTTTGAAATTGGTAGCAAAAAAAGGAGCGGTAACTCTATTATAAAGACTGTTGTTCAAATCTTTGATTCCAACGATTACTTCGGTTACGGAATCATTTACCGGTTTCAATTCCCAAGTATATTCCATTTGTGTACTACCACTTTTCATTTCTTGTTTGATGTAATTAAAATTTTTCTTTTCAAGAATAGAATATACTTCATTGTTGCTTAAATGCTGAGCCGCTGTCCATTCCTGAATGCCCTGGAAAATGGTTCCGGAAGCTGTTTTTTCTTTAAAGATGATGCAATAATCACTTTCTTTTATTAACAAATACCAAATAGTAAAAACGGAAAATAAAACCAATGATCCGACAATAATTTTTTTCTTATTCAACATTATTTTGCCATTTTTAATTTCTTAATAATATAATTTCCAATGTTATTGCCTTGGACAATGCCGTTTTCGATAGCTGATCGGTAATGAATTCCGCCGTAAAGTCTGCTAATCGAAGCTTCCGCAGCAGCTTGTTTGAACGATTTAAAAGGTCTTTTTGGCAGACCAAAATTAACTTCGGAATCATCAATATAGCTGAAATTATCTCCAAAAATTGTTGTCAAGATAGTAGCAGAACAGGAAGAAATTACTGAGTGACCACTTGTATATTCTGGAAAAGGAGGAGTTTGCAATTGTGGTCTCCAGTTTTCATCTATATTTTGATTGATATAGGTTTCAGGACGAACAACGTTACTTCTATACTTTTCATTCCAGCAACTAATAAAACATTCAAAGATTCCTATGGATGTTTTGGTAAAAGCAAAAACAGTAGTTTCAAAATCAGCGTTTGTTTTTTTCAAAGCAATTTTTGTAATATTAATCCAATGCGCATCAGGAGTATTTTTCTTCTTAGCAAACATCATGTGTCCCTGTGTAACCGTAGCATACGGATTGCAATCCCAAAACGATGCAATGGCAGATTCTTCGGGCATTAGTTTGCTTTTTGTATTCTCAACTTCAATTAATTTTTTGGAAATCATATTTCCTATATCATACGTTTCTTTTGCTTCTTTGTAAAAAGAAGAATTTTTATCGATAGAACAGGGATAAGGCGGAATTGGTTTAAATTGAGAAGCTGAATCCATAACTAAAGTCCTTATTTCGCCCCAATGCGGTTCAACACCATCCATATAAGCTGGAGGCGTTGGTTGCCATCTTTCTAGCTGGCTGCTATGAACAGAAAATTTTGACATAGTTCGGGTTTGCTTATAATTATCTTTGCCCATCCATTTTTTGATGCGATCGGCTACTTTAAGCCCATATTCTTTAGAAACTTCAAATTCTTTTGAGTTTTCTGATCCCCATTTTTCATACAAGCTATCTCTATATTTTTCTAATGCTTGCTCAGAAAAAATCAATTGTTTACTTAATTCAATATGTGCAATAAGTGCGGCTAAATTTTTATTAACGCCACTTTTCGGGTCTAATTTCGGAATAGAATCCAGACCGTTTAATTGGCCTTGCAAACTCTCATACTTAGTGCTATTCTGAGCCATAATCTCATAAGCTGCAACATTAGGATACAGATAAATCCTGCTAGCAACTGGAGGCGAAAAGATATCGTGAACCATAATCGCGGTTACTGTATCAACCACTGCACAGTAATCATTTGTTGTAACTTTGATTGGAGTTTCTTTTTTACAGGAAACAAAGAAAAGTGCTGTAATTCCTAAAAGAACAATTTTAGACCTCATTTTTTTTAATTTTAT
>JACMOK010000062.1 GCA_014378065.1 Flavobacterium sp. | reverse complement strand
TAGCCGATTGTACCGGAATTTTCACCACTTTAGAATCTGCAAAGGCACACCTTAAAGGCGGGGCTAAGAAGGTAGTCATTTCTGCTCCTTCTGCCGATGCGCCGATGTTTGTGATGGGCGTCAACCACACCAAAGCCACAGCTGCAGATACGATTGTCTCTAATGCATCATGTACTACAAATTGCTTGGCACCCCTAGTTAAAATTATCAATGACCATTTCGAAATCGTAGAAGGCTTGATGACCACCATCCATGCTACCACTGCGACTCAGTTAACTGTAGATGGTCCGTCAAGAAAGGATTTTCGTGGCGGTCGTTCAGCGCTGTTAAATATCATTCCTGCTTCAACCGGAGCGGCCAAAGCAGTAGGAAAAGTAATTCCGGAACTCAACGGCAAATTGACCGGAATGTCGATGCGAGTTCCTACTGCCGATGTTTCTGTGGTCGATCTAACGGTAAAAGTGGCAAAAGAAACCACTTACGAAGAAATCATGAAAGTATTGAAAAATGCTTCAGAAACCGATTACAAAGGCATTCTCGGTTACACCGAAGATGATGTGGTATCACAAGATTTCGTTTCCGACACGCGCACCTCCATCATCGATGCCAAGGCCGGAATTGGTTTGAATTCAACCTTCTTCAAAATTATATCCTGGTATGATAATGAATACGGATATTCAAGCAAATTGATCGATTTGTCGGTACACATTGCAGGTTTAAAATAAGCTATTATATTTACAAAAATTCCGCTACTTTCTATTGGCGGTTTTTTTGTAATCCCAAGTCAAGCAGTTTGATCAGAAGCTAATCCTGCTGTGTGCTTTATCTTTTTTTGTAAAAATCAAAAAAAGGATGCCGCTGCCATCAGGGCTAATGCCTTTCAAAGTGTGTTCGCGGTTCAGCGACAAATCGAAATTTTAAATGCCAAACCAACCCTAAAAACCAAATTAAATGAAATTACTTGTAGATAGCGGTTCCACAAAAGCCGATTGGATAGCCATTGATGATTCCGGAAAAGTACTTTTTACCACACAAACCTTGGGTTTGAATCCGGAAGTATTGACAAAAGAGGAAGTGATCAGCCGCCTTGATGATAAATTTGATATTTCGCACAACAAAGACAAAGCCGATTACCTGTTTTTTTACGGTGCTGGTTGCGGAACGGAAAGAATGAAATCATTTTTGGCGACAATTTTCGAAGGCTATTTTAAAAATGCTAAAGTAACGGTTCATGAAGATACCTATGCCGCCGTATATGCCACTACACCCAAAGATACTGAAGCTATCGTTTCGATATTGGGAACAGGTTCCAATTGTAGTTTTTTCGATGGTAAAGTGCTGCACCAAAAAGTCCAATCATTAGGCTACATCGCCATGGATGACTGTTCGGGAAATCGTTTCGGACGCCATTTGTTGCGTGGCTACTATTTCAATAAAATGCCGAAGGAATTGGCTAAAGATTTTGAGGAAGAATACAACCTCGATCCCGATTATATTAAAAATAATTTATACAAAGAACCCAATCCAAATGCTTATTTAGCAACCTTCGCCAAGTTTATTATCAAACACAAGGACAACGAGTTCTGTAGAAAATACATTTTCGCCGAAATGGAAGATTTCGTTGAGAACTACATCAAGCAATTTGACAATTATCAAAACGTACCTGTACATTTCGTTGGTTCTATTGCATTCTATCTGCAAGAAGAACTGGAAGAAGTTCTTGCTAAACACGGTATAAAAGTCGGTAATATTTTGCGTAGGCCTATAGACGGGTTGATTGCGTACCACATTTTAAACAAATAGCAGCTTTGATTGCGCGCGCTATAACATGGCAATCATCGCAATTTCTATATTTACATTTTTTGGCAGTGCACTTACTTGCACTGTTTCTCTGGCGGGAGCCGTTTTTTCGTCAAAATAGCTTCCGTAAATTGCGTTAACCTTGGTGAAGTCATCCATGTCAGTAAGATAAATGGTTGTTTTTACTACATTTTCAAACGTCATTGCTGCCGCTTCTAAAACGGCTTTCAGATTTTTCATGACTTGTTGTGTTTCGGTTTCAATAGTATGTAAAACCAAATGCATTGTCTCAGGATCGAGTGCAATTTGACCCGATGTGTACAAGGTGTTTCCAATCAACACTGCCTGATTGTATGGCCCAATGGGAGCCGGAGCTTTTTCGGTAAAAATTATTTTTTTTGTCATCATATAAGTTGTTACTGCTGTAAATTATCTTAATATTTTATCTGGCACGGTTCTTTTTTCCCATTTGATATCGCTAAGTACGCCCGATTTTATCCCAATGAAGAAGTTCCAGTTGGCATACGGACCGAAAGGCACCCAGTTAAAGTCCATTCGCCAACTCAACAAATCTCTTTCAAATCGAAGTTGGGTTTGCGTTACGCCTTTTAAGACAAAATCATAACCTGTAGAAGCACCAACTTTCCATTTTGGCGTCAAATCGGTATTGACAGAAACCATCAGCGAATTATTGGTTATCTTTTTTTCTCGGTTGTTGTTGCCATAAGTAAGTTGATATGCAAAAGTTACATCCCAAGGCAAATCAGCATTATAAAACCCTTTGAAACTGTCTTCTTCGTCGTCAGTTTCTGCATTAAATTGGCTGTCTCTTCTATCGGTAAAATCGGTATTGGTACCAAATAAATCATCGTCTCTACCGCCATTTCTCTCGCCTTGAGCATTTTTCTTCTTGCCGCTTTTTTCGTAATCTTTACTCGATAATGAATAGTTAATGGTCATATTAGCACTTGTCATTCGAAACAAACTGCCGCCATTGTCAATGTTAAAGGTATTGAATCGGGTTCCGTTGTTGTTGATGGCATAAGGATCTAGTGTCATCCCGAAATTTACATTCATTTTATTTTTGAAGAAAAGCGTTCCGCCGCTAACACGCAGTGGATCCCATTTGAGCGAATCTTTTGAAAAACTGTATCCTGTAGAAAAATTCAAACTGTTTAAAAGCATGACTTTCTTGGGTTCCACTTTCGTAGAATCAGAATCTCTGACTTTTGCCTCAAACTTATTGGATAAGGTAAAGCCCATACTATTGGAATAGAATTTTCCGGGAGATCCAAAAATACCATTTTCAAACCGAGTATATTCTTTTACCATTTTACCGCTACCATCAGAAGCGTAGGTATCATAATACTGATCAAAGCTTGGGGCATAATTGTAAGATACTGATGGACTCATTACATGGCGAATGGCTTGGATTTTCTTATCATCGCCAAACTTAAATGTTCCATATATGGTCGTTCCCAAACCTGTTGAAAAAGAATAGGTTCGAAACGAATCAAATTTATTAACTTCGGTAATCGTGTCCTTTTGAGTAAGCGGGTTGTAAGCTTTTCGTATGGTTTTTAAATACCAAACCTCCTCGTAGTTTATCGATGGGGTGGCGCTAAAATATTTAAAAATTTTGAAATTGGTGCTTAGCGGAATTCGGTGTTGAAAACCCACTTTAGCGTTTTTAAACATCTCTGGTTTAAAAAATGAAGAATCGGTTGTCACAAATTCATTTCTACCACTTAAATTGTATTGCAAATTGATGTTTTTTAACGCACCCTTCTTGATCCCATCTTTAGGGGCAAAAGGAAAAACGCGGTCAATGCTAAATTGCAGCGTAGGTAAGGTCATATTGATCACCTCGGTATTTGTATTTTGAGAATGGGTGGCGGTAAGCGACAAATTGGCTTGCGGTACCGTATTAAATGTTTTTGAGTAAGAGATAGAAGAACTTAATGTATTATTTAGTTGCGAACCGACATTTACCTGATTTATAGACTGCTGGAAATATTTGCTGCTTCCCAAATTAACGGAAGCGGAAAAACGAGAATTAGGACTAGACTTTGAGTCTTGGCTATGAGACCATTGGATATTATAGATGTTTGTTTTAGAATAATCTGGAAATCCGCGTTCACTATTGATCTGATTTTCAAAACGAACATTGACATTTCCTTTAAACCGGTACCGCTGCGCGTAACTAGATTCAAAACGCATTGCATAACCGCCATTGGTGTAATAATCTCCTAAAATGGCCAAATCGTAATGGTCACTTAACGCCAAATAATAACCCATGTTTTGCAAAGAGTAACCTCTATTCCTAGTGTCATTGAAGGTCGGAATAATTATGCCAGACTGGCTTCCCAGCGTCATCGGGAAAAAAGCGAATGGTAATGCAAGGGGCGTGGGCACATCGGCAATGACCATATTGGTTAAGCCAGTAACCACTTTTTTACCTGGTACGTATTTTACCCGGCTTGTTCTAAAATAATATTCTGGATC
>JACMOK010000061.1 GCA_014378065.1 Flavobacterium sp. | reverse complement strand
GATCCAGTTCCAACTTGTTCTTGTTGTTGTCCTCCTTGAAAACCATAGAAATATTCCAATATTGGATTAGTAACGGTGGTGCGCGAAACATTTTTTACGTGAACCACAGTGTGAATGGTCTTGTCGGCAGCTTCAGTAAAATCAACCGCTTCTGCCGTTAGTCCTACATTTCTACCGTAAGAATTTTGCGCTTGAGTTACAATTGAATTGTTTTTAGAGAAATAGCCATTGTTGTCAAACAACAATTTATAAGAACCCAATGTTACGGCTCCGCTCAATAATGATACTAAAAATAGTCCTGAAAATCGTTTCATAGTTTTATATAGTTTATTTGTTAACAACGTAAAATTATACATTTCGATAATTCAAAAAAACAGTTTAACGCTCGTTTAACACTCTTTAACGTATCATTAATATTTGTACTTTTGTAACTCTTAACACAAAGCATAATGCAATTAGAATTTTATAAATACCAAGGAACAGGAAACGATTTTGTAATGATTGACAATCGTTCGGATTTTTTTCCAAAGGAAAATATTCAACTAGTCGCACGTTTGTGTGACCGACGTTTTGGAATTGGAGCTGATGGACTCATTTTATTAGAAAACGATGAAACCACCGATTTTAAAATGGTCTATTATAATTCAGATGGTAATCAAAGTTCAATGTGTGGTAATGGCGGTCGTTGTTTAGTGGCTTTCGCTAAATATTTAAATATAATTAATGATAATTGTACTTTCATCGCGACCGACGGTTCGCATCACGCCAGCGTTGCCAATGATGGAATCGTTTCTTTGCAAATGATTGATGTTGCCAATATTAAAAAAGAATCCGATTATACTTTTATGAATACTGGTTCGCCGCATCATGTTCAAATGGTAGACGATTTGGAACATTATAATGTAAAGGAAAACGGAGCCTCTCTTCGTTATGGTTCTTTGTATGGAAAAGAGGGAAGCAACATCAATTTCGTGAAAAAAATCAATGAAGATACTTTCTCGCTTCGGACTTATGAAAGAGGTGTAGAGGATGAAACTTTAGCTTGTGGAACTGGCGCTACAGCTGTTGCTATTGCGATGAATGTTACTGGACAAACCAATGCTTCTTCGATTAAATTAAACGTTGAAGGCGGAAAATTAGCCGTTTCTTTTGATATAAAAGGCGATTTGTTTACCAATGTTTTCTTGATTGGGCCTGCGGAATTTGTTTTTAAGGGGCAAATAGAAATTTAGAAAAATAATGTTTTGGGCGTGACCCTCCGTAAAAACTTCGGGTCGGGCTTTACGTTCCCGCTTTTTTTTGAATTGCCCTGCCTTTTAAGGCAGGGCAATTCAAAAAAAGCTCTACTGCAATCCCTCACGCGTTGCAACAAGAAAAAAGTAAATGAATAAAACTTGTGGAGCCAATTTGGCACCTCAAACTCAAATGAAAATGATCACACTAAAAGGCGAAAACATTTACCTCCGAGCACTTGAACCCAATGATTTGGAGTTTGTTTATGCAATGGAAAACGACCAAAGCATTTGGGAAGTCAGCAATACACAAACGCCTTATAGTCGGTTTTTGGTGAAGCAATATCTCGAAAATGCCCATCAGGACATATATGAAGCCAGACAATTGCGATTGGCGATTTGTCAAGATGAAGATTTTCCAGCTATTGGATTAATTGATTTATTTGAATTTGATCCCAAGAATAATCGAGCTGGAATTGGTATTGTGATTCAAGGAACAGCAAACCGAAAACAGAATATCGGTTCCGAAGCTTTGGAACTTTTGATTCGATACGCTTTTTATCATTTGAATCTACATCAATTGTATGCAAATATTGGCACAGAAAATGAAGCTAGTATAGCTCTTTTTACTAAATTTGGATTCGAAAAAATAGGCACAAAAAAAGATTGGAATTTAGTTAATGG
>JACMOK010000007.1 GCA_014378065.1 Flavobacterium sp. | reverse complement strand
TGTCAATATTATTAGTAATTCTATTAAGTTCGCAAAGAAAGACATTCCGCTCCTCATTAAAATAAGTAGTTCAATAACAACTGATAGTGCTGCAACCATTTATGAAGCACAATCAAAACAATGGTTCAAAATTACTTTGGTAGATAATGGAATTGGCTTTAATGACAGTTTTAAAAACGATATTTTCAAAGTGTTTCACAGACTAAATACTAACCAATACGTTGGTTCGGGAATTGGTCTCGCCATTTGCAAAAAAATTGTAGAATCACACAATGGCTATATTACTGCTGTTGGCGAAATAAACAAAGGTGCTCAGTTTGATATTTATCTTCCTGTTTGATTATAAAAACATACATTCATAAAAGGTAGTTGATCCTTACTTTTACTGCTCGCCACATTTAAGTACTTCTTCCAAACATTTTTTTCTTTTGGCTTGACCCGATGTCTTTATACTTAAAAAAAATAGTAATTTTCACTAGTTTTATGCCGCAAAATTCTGACAAGTCGGTTCTCATTGAATTGTGCACTGCAATTCTGTTTATAAGCCAATAGTGCCATTGTGGTGCGTCCGTAGTTACAATAAGTCTAACCATTTTTCTGCTACTGGGTTTTGTGTGAAAAGCTACAACATATAAACCATAAAATTCATTATTAAAATTAAGATTGCAGGGTTATTAACTTTCTTAATAGCCATAATGGTTTGAAAAAAGAGCTGTAATATAATGTTGCACGCTCCGCAAATGTCTCCGCCTTTGCGGAATTTTATTTCATTGTAAATCTACTAGTTTATAAATGAATTTGAATTTAATGTATCCACAACTGGGTTTTGAACTAATGAGACACCAACAAATCCCCGCTATCGACCGTTGAATATATCCAAGCGGTCAGAGTACAAAGACTTAAAGGAAATAAAAAATGGTAATCCAACAACGCTCGAAAGTATAAAATATCCATTTTGGTATCAGGAAAACGCTAGAAATTGAGGAAAAATAACTCATGGTTTCGTAATAGTATTTTATGCATCCATAGTGCGCAACTTGAAATAATACCGATTATGTATTGCTACGCCAGTTCGCAAGCTCGGGTCAAGATAGTCCAAGAAAGATGGACTATTTTCGTACTATATTGGCATTACACCATAAAATATTGGACTATTTTACAAATGTTATTGGTATAAGTAGCACTTTATTTTACTAATACAAACTCTTGACGCTGTGGAACGGTAGAATTACAAATTTGATCAAATTCTTCAATGGAAGTAAATTTTAACTGTTCTAAAATTTTATATTCATAGAAAACTATAAAACGGTCAAGCTTAAATGGCCAAGGAGTTACCGTGATCACGTTATCTTCTTTATAAAAAACTTGGTTAATCACACCATCAGGATTTTCGGATATTTCCATTTTTCGTCCTTCTAGCTGAATTTTGTCCATACATATTAATAATGAAAATGCATCACACCATTGTACCAATCGGTACAAACGTTTAGCAAACCGGTTATCGAAACTTAAGTTTTTAAGTAGTTCTTTTCGGTTTTTTTCTTGGTCTTTCAAAAAGCTATCTAATTGCTTATCTTCCCCATAAACGTGGTCGCTGAAGATAAAATTAAGGTGCATAGAAGTCAGCAGGGCATTTATTTGGCTTTTTGAAGTGGCAAGTTCCATCACGTTTTGGAATTGTTTTAAATCGGTTTTTGCAGAACCATCTTGTACCAAAAAATGACGCGGCGCGCCAGCATCTGTAAGGTTTTTACGTTCTTTAGTTTCTGCAACGCCATCATCGTGTTCGGCAATGGTAATAAGTGTTGGAACCATAATTTCATTTGGCAAATCAATTTCGAATTGGAAAGCCAACATTGCTGAAAGTAAGCCGTGAGAGCGTTGGGTGGTGATTTTCCAACCTTCGTTATGTGAGGTAACTATCATAATTAAAAGTGTTTTGTCTTGATTTTTCATAAAAACACGCTGCGCATGATATGATAAAAACAGTAAATCCGTGTTATTGATATTTAAATATAGCTGAGCAGTCGGATTTTACAGGTTTGTTACAGCAAAATTTTAGTATTCCTATTTTCATTGCACTAGCGTTTCGACTTTTTAGATTAGAGTAATACAAAAACCCCCAAGCATTTTGCACTTGAGGGTTTTAGTTTAATGCTTTAAGTTTACATTTTTGGCATTAAAACTTTGTCAATCACGTGAACCACTCCGTTTGAAGCAGCAACATCGGCCATTGTAACATGAGCATCGCCAATCATTACTTTACCTTCTTTAATAGCCACTTTTAACTTACCGCCTTGCACTGTGGTAAGTTCTTGACCATCATGCAATCCAGCAGCCAAAGTTTTACCACTAACTACATGATAAGTTAAAATATCGGCAAGTTTCGCTTTGTTTTCCGGTTTCAAAAGATTATCAACGTCTTTTTGAATAGCTGCAAAGGCAGCATCTGTTGGAGCAAAAACTGTAAATGGTCCTTCACCTTGAAGTGTATCTACCAAGCCTGCTGCCGTTACTGCTGCAGCAAGTGTTTTGGCACTTTCGGAAGCGATTGCAACGATGTCTTTTTTTGAATCATTCATAACAAAATAATTTATTTTTTTCTGCATCTGGCAGCACAGTTGTAGAATTTTTTCCACACTATAAAGGTACTTT
>JACMOK010000060.1 GCA_014378065.1 Flavobacterium sp. | reverse complement strand
TTCAATTTTGTTTTTTGAGTATCTTTGAAAGAAAACACCGATCATGAAAAAAATAATTTTATCCACCGTTGTAATTGTTGCTGTGATTATCGGCTGCAAAACCAATAGTAATTCATCAGACACCAAAAAATTAAACATCCGGTTCGAATCTAAGAGCAATAGTAGTGTTTCAGGAAATGCCTCCTTTGTCGAGAAAAACGGTAGCGTCTATTTTGTAGCCAATTTGGCTGGACTCAAACCAGGAATTCATGCGATCCACATCCATGAAAAATCAGATTGCTCGGCAGCAGATGGCAGTTCAGCGGGAGGACATTGGAACCCAACGTTTAAAAATCATGGAAAATGGGGCGCTGCTTCCTACCATAAAGGCGATATTGGTAATTTTACAGCGAATGCGCAAGGAGAGGGAACCATCACTTTAACGACTGCTGAATGGTGTATCGGCTGCGGCGATGCTACCAAAGATATTTTAGGTAAGGGACTCATTGTACACGAAGGAGCAGATGACTTTACTTCTCAACCCTCAGGAAATGCTGGTGCGCGCGTGGCTTGTTCTGCTATCATAAAATAGTTGAATTACCTCCCAGGAAGAAAAAAAACAACATTATTTTAAAAATGTAGAAAAATGGCGCTGGCGGTTTCATGAAAACCACCATAGTATAAAAGGCATTCAACTTGTCTTTTGTCGGGTAGAAAGTAAATTTGAAAGTATCCGTTGGCAGGAAGCGGATTTTTTGTCCGCGGAAAGACGAAATCGGTTGGAGTAAACTCAATAAAATTTATGTCGAACAAATGGAATTTCAAAGTTTAATGCATTTGAGCGGGCAGGCAAAAATTTAAATCGGTAAAAAAAATGGCTCTAAGGAATCGTTTGATAGCATTAAAAGTTTAATCATTTCGGAAGATCTGCATGTTGCCTTCAAAAAAAATGTGGCCTTTCTTTACTATAAACAATTCATTCGGTCCTACAGAAAAAGTAATCTTTATTGGCTTAACCAGGCGAAAAGAGATGAAATTAGGAAACTCCGAATTGCTTCAACCATCAAATTTTGTGCGCAAAATATCAAACCCAGACCCTGATTTTATTGAAAAGGTAACTTTCGCTTTTTACATCAATCCATTAAAAAAAACTAGCTTTGCAATTCTAAACCAAAGCAATGATTAATCCTTCTGCACCCGGCTGGATAGATAAGTTTTTTCTCCAGCAAAAATCGTCGCCGCAGACAACAGATACCGTTGAAACGTTCTATGCCGATACGCGCGCTACTGGTTTTATCTACGGTCATATCGTGTCTTTGCATGATACAAGCAACCTGGATTTAAAGGGTTGGCTCAATGACGAAATTTCAAAAGTAGCATTACTAAATAGTCTTTTTGGAATTTACAAAATAATTTCAACTCAAAAAACGCCTCAGGATTTCATACACCAAGTTGGTATTTTTTATAATGAAATGAATCCGCAGGGTTTCAATTTATTTAAGAAAGTCTTACCAAACCCGTCGGCAGTTTTAAATTTAGAAAAAATTATTGACGACCGTGTCCATACCAACGACAATATTATCAGTAAAAACTTTTCACACATTGTTACAAATGCGCTGCTCTTTGTTGATGTTTTAGCCTTCGAACATTATCTAGACCAAGGCAGCATTCCGGAAAAATATTTAAAAAAAATAGAAGAAACCATCATCAGTATAGTGTCTTTGGCCTTAAAAACCAAAGCTAACAAATCGCAGCACGATGATTTATTGATTAAACTTTTTGAGGCCTCCGTCCGCTACAGTAAATTTTCAAAAGTGAACAGTCAAAATTTAGAAAATCTCGAATTAGACTATTTTAATACTATTTTAGAAAAGCAATATCTTGTCGATATGGCCGGATTGGCGCTATGGAGTGACGGCAAAGTCGAAAAAGATGAAGCCTATTTTTTACATACCATTGCCGCTCTGATGGGCGTGTCAGATCATTTCGTAGATGAAAGCATCGCCGCTACCGATGCGTTCATTAGTCAGTACAAAAAGGAAATTCCCTATTTCAATTATTCGAGTCCGGTAAAGCATTTTTACGATCAAACCACGCAACTAGTGCTTACATTAATAAGTCGCAATAAAAAAAGGTTGGTTAAAGAAATCTCGGAAAGCAGGGAACTGATGATTTTATTGGCACATTCTACGCAACGCGACCTTGAAAAAACAGAAAAGAAAAAAGTAAAAAAGCAATTGCTGGAGATTTGCAAAACCATTCCATCGCTAACAATTTTTCTGATTCCCGGTGGCAGTTTGTTATTACCAATTTTAATCAAATTTATTCCTCAATTACTGCCTTCGTCGTTTAATGAGAATTTAGACGAAAATTAAAAAAGTCGCTTTCAGGCGACTTTTTTAATTTAAAACTTCAATTGATAAACCTGATCTAAATCGTTACCAGAGTCTATATTGACGTCTAGATCTGTTACAAATCCTGAATTTAGTCCGTAAACCCATCCATGCAGTGTTAAATCCTGGCCATTTCTCCAAGCTCCTTGTACTATGGATGTTTTGGCAAGATCAAAAACCTGTTCTTTCACGTTCAATTCAACAAAAGCATTGAAGCGATCGTCTTTATCAATAATTGAATCTAAATAAATATGATGCAAACGATACACATCTTTAATATGCCGAATCCAATTGTCAATAATTCCAATTGAATCGTTTCCCATAGCCGCTTTAATTCCGCCGCAGCCATAGTGTCCGCAAACAATCACATGATTGACTTTTAATACGTTAACGGCATAATCTAGAACGCTTAACATGTTCATGTCAGAATGCACCACCATATTGGCTATATTTCTGTGCACAAAAACTTCACCGGGCTTGGCTCCAATAATTTCATTTGCGGGAACCCTGCTGTCAGAGCAGCCAATCCAGAGTAATGGTGGTTTTTGTCCTTTTGCCAAATCTATAAAATAATTGGGGTCTTTTTTTAGCGTTGTTTCAACCCAAATTTTATTGTTATCTAATATTTTTTTATAAAAATCGCTCATAACTTATTTTTTCATTTTGTAATTTAATATTAATATTCGTTTGCTGTAAAGTAAATACCGATATAAAAATAGGAATTTCTACGCCAAATTTGATACTTTTTATTGTGGAAACTGCTTTGTCACTATTTCGCGTTTAACGGTCATTCTTTTCGCCGCATCGTAATAATGTTCAAAAGTAACTTTATTTAAACTTTCTTCTGAATTCTGCAGTTGATAAGCCTTTTTAAGCCCTTTGAGTTTGACTTTGATGTTTTCATCTTTGGCTCGAGTGGCCTTAAATTCGCGAATCAAATCTAAAATGTCATTAGCGATATACACTGTGTCTTGTGCATTAATGACGACTCTTGAATTGTCAGGAATATCATTTAATGTAGATTTTATGGCAGCCTTATTCAAAAAAGAAACTTCTTGCGCCAAATCAATATGGATGACATCACCATCAGCGTAAGTTTCTTTTCTAAAACTATAAGCCCGTTTTAGATTGCCTTTCAAAATAAAAATAATGCTTATGACGATTCCTAAGGCTACCCTTGAGCAAATCTGTAAAAACAACGGCGACCACAGTGGCAATGAATGGAACAAACTGATATTTTCCCCTACC
This sequence comes from Flavobacterium sp., assembly GCA_014378065.1. Classification (GTDB taxonomy): domain Bacteria; phylum Bacteroidota; class Bacteroidia; order Flavobacteriales; family Flavobacteriaceae; genus Flavobacterium. The sequence continues at coordinate 6,506 of JACMOK010000060.1, read as the reverse complement.
CCAAAATGAAAAAACATGGAAAGGTTTTGCCAGTTTATAACCCACCAACAGCAAAATTGCAGCTAGTGTAGCCAACGGAATCTTGTTCAGAATTACCGGAATGACCAATACGCTCAACAATAATAAGATCCCATGAATGATCGTCGACATTTTGGATTGCGCACCCGCATTATTATTTGCAGAAGTACGGACGACAACCGAAGTCATTGGCAACCCGCCCAATAAAGCACTAATTATGTTTCCAATTCTTTGCGCCTTTAATTCGTTGTTGGTATCGGTATACCGCTTTTGAACATGCATTCTGTCGGCAGCTTCGATACACAATAAAGTCTCTACAGAAGCCACTATGGCAATTGTGATTGCTACAGTCCAGACTTTTCCATTAGTGAAACCAGAATAATCGGGCGTTGTAAAAATCAATTTAAATTCGTCAAAAGTATTTGGAATCGGTAGTGAGACCAGATGCGGCTTGGCAATAGCCAAAGGACTACCAATTGCAGTAAAGATTTCATTCAATGCCACGCCAATAAAAACAGCAATAAGCGAACCTGGAATTAATTTTAACTTTTTTAATGCCGGAATTTTCTCCCATGCTATTAAAATGATTTGTGCAAGTAATGTAATGAAAATAGCTCCCAATTGAACGTGATCTAAAAGTCGCAGTAATGACGAAATGGTATTACCACCATCCGTTTGAAAAAACGACTCATCACCTTCAAAATCATTATCGTAGCCAAAAGCATGCGGCAACTGTTTAAGAATAATAATAATTCCTATCTCGGCAAGCATGCCTTCAATAACATTAGTAGGGAACTAATTTGAAATACTGCCTGCCTCTATGAACCCAAGCCCAAGTTGAATTAGCCCAGCGATGAAGACAGCAGTTAACAGAATATTGAACGCGCCAAGCGACGAAATTGCTGTAAGTAATATAACGGTAAGTCCTGCCGCAGGTCCAGAAACGCTCAAATGAGATTTACTCAGATAACCTACTACGATGCCGCCAATAATTCCTGAAATAATTCCTGAAAACAATGGCGCGCCCGAGGCCATTGCAATACCCAAGCACAGCGGAAGCGCCACCAAAAAAACCACTAAGCCTGATGCAAAATCAAACTTAAGGTTGGAAAAAAGATTGATTCTTTTTGTCATGATACCTTAATGAAATTGAATACAAATAATTGGGCACAATAAAGAAATGTGCGTGCCTACTTAAATTAAAGTCGACCTTGTATTAAATCTGTTCGGGCGGCGGAATAAATATAGCCGAAGCAACATTATCGTGCTTTGACAAATTCTCAGAATGGATAAGTCGTGATTTTTTAGTTTCGAATTTTACAAAGCCGAGATTAGGCTCAAATTTTAACGCCGCTTTAATTTCTTTTTGACTTTGTTCTTCTTCCGATAAGTTATAAAAGTGGGAAGTATCAAAACGCTTTTCGTTAACGCTTATGATTGTTAGCGCAGCGAGAAAGGTTAAAAAAAGAAACAGGAGAATGTTCACGGTCAATTTCATCTCCACAAAAGTAGGAGTTCATTTGGCGACATGACAATGACTGGTAGAAATTTTACATCAGATAATTGGGGATTACGATAATTAAAAATTATTAATTATTAATTTTACATCAAAATTAAATATAATGACGATCACACAACTCCAATATGTACTTGCGGTAGCAGAGTACAGGAATTTTACGCTTGCGGCAGAAAAATGCTTTGTGACCCAACCTACGCTAAGTATGCAAATTCAAAAAATCGAGGAAGAACTTAAAATTATTATTTTTGATCGAAGCAAAAAACCGATCCAATTAACAGAAATTGGGCATAAAATTGTCAATCAGGCCAAGAATATTGTTAATGAGGCGGACCGCATGCAGGATATTGTGGAACAACAAAAAGGCTTTATTGGAGGCGAATTCCGTTTGGGGATTATCCCGACCGTTATGCCCACTCTGCTACCAATGTTTCTTCGAAACTTTATTAAAAAATACCCGAAGGTAAAATTGATCATCGAAGAACTGAACACAGACGAAATAATTATTAAACTCAAAAACGGTCACCTTGATGCTGCCATTGCGGCTACACCGTTAGCTGAAGAAAAAATAAAGGAGATTGTTTTATATTTTGAGCCTTTTGTGGCATACATTCCGGAATCGCACCAACACTTTTCAAAATCGGAAATCGAAGTAGCTGATTTAAATTTAGATGAGATTTTACTGCTGCAGGATGGGCACTGCTTTAGGGACGGCATTTTAAATTTGTGCAAAAATGTTAGTAAAAGTGAATTTAACCGATTTCAAATTGAAAGTGGTAGTTTTGAAACTCTGATCAAACTTGCTGATGAAGGATTGGGCATCACTTTACTCCCCTATTTGCATACCTTAGATTTGGCAGATAAGGACAAAGCAAAACTCAAACATTTTAAAGAGCCGAAGCCGGCAAGAGAAGTAAGTTTGATTTTTCCTAAGACAGAGTTAAAAATTCAAATTATTGATGCTTTGAGAAGCACCATCGCCGGGGTGATTAAAGGTGCTATTGTTTTTCAAAATGTAGAGATTATCAGTCCCAAAAAATAAAAAAGAGCCCAAAAGGCTCCTTTAAAAAATGTCTAATACACAATACTTAAATATTGCTGTAGTTCAGGCTTTTGGTTTGTAAAGTTATTCAGCCACTTTCTTAACTGCTCTATCTCGTAGGGCAGTAAATTTTTAATCGCTTTTTTTAGTTCTTTACAAAAAAGAATAGGATCGAAGCTCACTCTCTCAAGCACCGATTTTGTGTAATCGTAAATCATTCTAGGCATAGTAATAAGATTTAGGGGTTATCTTAATAAGAACGTTTGTAAATGTATAATAAAAAGATTTTTACTCCAAGCTAAAACTGTAAAAATATCCGATTAAATGCATAAAATAACGATAATAAGTATTATTATTGTATATAAATCAGAATATACTTACAAATAAAAGCATCTTTTAAATTATGATCCATAAAAAAAGAGCCATTTAAGCTCTTTTTAGTTTCATCTGTTCACGTAAATTAGACATTGCCTTAATTCCGGTTTTTGAATTGTGTAATTTAAAAGCCATTCAGTAAGCTGCTCAATTTCATAAGGTAAGAGCATTTTCAATGCTTTTTCTAACTCTTTACAAAAAAGAACGGGATCAAAACTCACTCTTTCTAGTATGTTTTTAGTGTAAGCATACATAGTACTTTTCATAGGTTGGTTAAAATGCTTGGTTAAAATTTATTTATTTAAAATCAATAATCAAATTTAATTAAAAAACAAACCGCTTTTACAAATGAAACGTTAATTGGCAATCCGATATTTAACCATGCTTCTTAGCGCGAAACATTTCTCTCTTTCCTGGTGGCCCGTTCAGTTTTTCAACAACAAATCCTACCGCTATCATACTGCGCTTGACCACACCACGCGCAGCATAGGTAACCAAGATCCCGTTTGGTTTAAGAGCATCATACATTTTTTTAAAAATTGCTGTACTCCATAATTCTGGCTGCACCCTATAACCAAAAGCGTCAAAATAAATCAAATCAAACGCTTCCAAGTCGTCAATGTCTTCAAAAAACTGTTTTCTTTTAGTTAGTTGGAATTCCTGAGTAAATATATTTTTTTCTTCCCAGTGGCAAGCGTGCAATTTTGCAAAAATATCACCTTGATGTTCGGCATTTAATTCCTTGATATAATTCATTGCTAGGACCTCTTCCGTAGCCACTGGATATGCTTCTACGCCAACATAATCAATAATTTGGTTCAATTTTGGGGCTTCAAGAAAAGTAATAAAGGCATTCAGCCCTGTACCAAAACCGATTTCTAGAATTGAAATAGGTTTTCCTTGAAATAGCGATAGGCCATTCTTTATAAAAACATGTTTGGCTTCTTGAATGGCGCCATGTTTGGAATGGTAATTTTCATCCCAATCCGGTAAGTGAATCGTTGTTGAGCCATCTGAAGTCCGTATTATTTCTCTATTCATTTCAAACTAAATCATGTAAATCATTCAATGTATAACTTTTTAATTCTAACAAGGGGGCTGCTGCATTGGCGCTGATGACATTGAACACAAACCTTCACCGCTGCATTGAAATGTTCTTCAGCATTTCGTTGATCGGCGTAGATCCGTTTCTGGGCTCTGATAAAAACAGCAGCTTGTGTTTTAAAAAAAACATCGTTTTCGCTTTCATCAGTCATCGTCGCTTGGTGAATTTTTAAAAAATAATTGGGGAATCTACCGATGGTGTCGCCATCGATTATTTGTTGCCTCAGGCGTTTGTTGTCTGCATACATCCGCTCCATCAACAACGACATCTCAGACATCTCGTACATCTTAAAGCCACTGCCTTTTAGTGTCGTCGATTTTGCACAAGTTTCGTTTTTTGTAATATCTTTTTTTTGAGTACAACCAATCACCGCCATGATGCATAGTATCAAAACATTTTTTTTCATTTTTCTTTAATTAAAACACCATCGGCCATGAATGAGTAGGAAGATTTTTGGTCTTTTATACTATCAATAGCTGCTTGTGATTTCCCGGCATCTTTCGCATAATGTTTCAATTCGGCAACACTTTCAACACTCAAAAAAGCCTTTCCATTGACAATAACTTCGTTGCTTGCGGCATTCAACGGAACAAAAAAAGCATAATCTTTAAACTTAACAAATACCTGATCGTCATTTACTAGCGCCAAATTCATCCAACATCCCTTTTTAGAACAAACCTCATTGATTGTAGATCTGAATTTTGCAATGATGGTATCGCCTTCATTTAACGCTGCATATTTTGCAAACATTTCTTCCTTGGACAGCGCTCCTTTTTGGGAAATCGAATCTCCAAAAGAAACATAATGCGTCTCATTGGCATTGACATTACTCTTATTTTGGCAAGAAAAAATAATTAGGCAGAAGCAAAAAACAGTACTGGTTATTTTCATTTTTAGACAGGTTTGGATAAAATATGGTAGCAAAAATAACTGCTTTATTTACAACTCAATACAAAATTTAAGTAATTTTTGATTTCTGCCTCGAATAGCGTATTAATTTTGGTAGTTCGTTTATAAAAAAGAAAAAGTAGCAATTTATTTCATTTTCATCCCAATAAAACATTCTAATTTATTATTTTAGCCAAAAAATTTAATTTAGACAACTCTGTTTTTCACTTAAATACGTTACGTGTTTAAAATCAATACTTTACATTTTAAATTCACTCCCTAAATAAACAATTAATGAGTTCAAATATTACTCACGAAATCGATATCGTAACCGTTCCCAGTTCAAAAATTAATACTGTCGATTTTGAAAACCTCTCTTTTGGCACCGTATTCACTGATCACATGTTCGTTTGCGATTTCAAGGAAGGAAGGTGGCACAAACCACAAATCAAGCCCTATGAACCTTTTTTACTAGATCCTTCGGCCAAAGTATTTCACTACGGACAAGCTATTTTTGAAGGAATGAAAGCCTACAAAGACGATCAAGATGCAGTATGGTTATTTCGCCCCGATCAAAATTTAGATCGTTTTAACAAATCAGCGGTGCGCATGGCCATGCCTGAAGTTCCTGAAGATATTTTTATGAGCGGTTTGCATCAGTTGATTGATTTGGAAAAAAATTGGGTAAAGAAGGGGCTTGGCAATACTTTGTACATCCGACCTTTTATGATAGCGGTCGGCAGTGGCGTCATCGCGGCCCCATCAACGCAATACCGCTTTATGATTATTCTTTCCCCTGCAAAATCGTACTATTCTGGCGAAGTTAAAGTCATCATTGCCGAGCACTATAGTCGTGCAGCCAATGGCGGTATTGGTGCCGCAAAAGCTGCAGGTAATTACTCAGCGCAATTCTATCCAACAAAGCTGGCCAACGAAAAAGGATTTCAGCAAATTATTTGGACCGATGATGCGACCCATACCAAGTTAGAGGAAGCGGGAACGATGAATGTTTTTTTTAGAATTAACGATACTTTGTATACTGCGCCAACGAGTGAAAGAATATTGGATGGTGTTACTCGAAAAAGTTTGATTGATTTAGCCAAAAGAGACGGCATTAAAGTTGAAGTCCGCCCTGTGCTGGTATCTGAGTTGATTGATGCTGCAAAAGATGGTAGTCTGAAGGAAGTGTTTGGCACCGGAACTGCCGCGGTAGTAAATCCGATTGTTGGATTTTCGTATCAGGATAATTATTATGAACTTCCAAAAATAGAAAATTCGTTTGCGTTGGAATTGAAAAACAAACTCACCAACATCCAATACAAATTGGCCGACGACACTTTTGGCTGGACGGTAAAAATTTAATTTTCAATACTATTAAAAAAATAAAAAGCAAAATCCGAAATTACCATTTTGGATTTTGCTTTTTTTAATCCACTCTAATAATTTTTTATTTCAACATCTTAGAAAAATTAGGCTTAAAATAATGGGGGCCTTTCATCACTTTACCGTCTTCCCTATAAATAGGTTTGCCGTCTGCTCCCAATTTACTCATATTGCTTCTC
>JACMOK010000059.1 GCA_014378065.1 Flavobacterium sp. | reverse complement strand
GATGTGGATCGCATGAATTCCTGGTTTGAGTCCAGCCAAATTGGCTACAAAATAGACGCTACCGTTTTTCTCGACAAAGGAGGCATTTCCTGAAACACTACTATTGCTCTTAGATTCGAAGCGGATGTTTAATTTTTTGGTATCTGATGAATTACTATTGGTTTTGCAGCCGATAATCACAGCAACAATTACAACGGTGGATAAAATTATTTTTTTCATGATCGGTGTTTTCTTTCAAAGATACTCAAAAAACAAAATTGAAAATATCGTATTTTAGAAAAGAAAGCATATCTTGAAATTATGTAATATTCTCTGCATATTCTAAAACTTACACTTTGTATTTTTGATATTCATCTCAAAAAAATTGTTATGATCTTGAGAAGTGGATATCCGTTTTGGCTGATAAAGGAAGGGCTTCTTTACAAATTTCCAAAATTGAATAAAAATATTGAAAGTGAGATTTTCATTGTTGGTGGTGGGATTTCAGGTGCTTTGATGCGTTATTATTTAATTGAAGCTAGAATCAATTGTGTTTTGGTCGATTCTAGAGCAATTGGTTTAGGAAGTACCTGTGCGAGTAAGGCGCTTTTGCAATACGAAATTAACACACCACTTTCCGAACTGATCAATCTTATTGGGCAAAGCAAAGCAGAGCGATCCTACACACTGTGTAATGAAGCCATATTAACTTTGGAAAAAATGGCTAACAAAATTGGGTTTTGTGAATTTCAGCGCAAGAAAAGTCTGTATTACGCGGCATATAAAAAAGATGTTGCTTTTTTGAAGAAGGAATTTGAAGCTCGAAAAAAAACCGGATTTAACATTGATTATTTAGACGAAAAAGCTATGACAGAACAATTTGGATTTGATGCTCCGAAAGCCATTTTCTCAAAGCATGGCGGACAAACAAATGCCTATGTTTTTGCTCATGCATTACTTCAATATCAAAAAGAAGAGAAGTTTGCTGTATGCTTCGGCACCGTTTTGACGAAGGTTGAGCATCAAAAAAAAGTTGCCACCATCGAAACCGAAGAGCGTTTCACCATCAAAACAAATAAAATCATCTATGCCAACGGCTACCAAGCCTTCCAGATCATCAATAAGAATATTCTTAATCTTAAATCGACTTACGCAGTGATCAGAGAACAATATAACCGAGCAGAATTCCGGAAAGACAATGTAGTAATTTTGAATACTGCTAAACCCTATTTGTATCTTCGAACCACTCTTGATGGCAGAATTCTCGTGGGTGGCAGAGATGAGGATTGTTACAATCCAAAAAAACGAGATCGGCTAATTGTGAGTAAAGCCAAGCAACTGGTGAGCGATTTTAATAAAATTTATTTTAATATCAAATTTAAAGCAGCGTTTTGTTGGACTGCTACGTTTGGCCAAACCAAAGATGGTCTGCCCATTACAGGCGCATATGATAAAATTCCGAGCAGCTATTTTGGATTGGGGATTCGGAACAGTGACATTACCTTTAGTGTTATTGCGGCAAAAATAATTACCGATTTAATGCTCGGAAATGAAAATTCCGATGCTATGATATTTGGATTCGACAGATAAAATGAAAAAACACATGAAGAAATTTGCCAGAACCGGATGGGGTTTACTTAAATCAACCTACAACGAATTTGACGATGACAATGCCATCAAGCTAAGCGCGTCTTTGTCCTATTACACCATATTTTCCCTACCTCCGCTGATTATAATTATTTTATCAATTTGTGGTGTTTTTTTTGGCACCGAGGCAGTAACGGGAAGGTTTTTTGGTCAAATTAACGGACTTGTCGGAAACGCTGCAGCACTTCAGATACAAGAAACCATCAAAAATATAGAATTATCCGATAGTAATGTTTTCGCCACAATCGTTGGTGCCATTACACTATTAATTGGAGCCTCTGGCGTTTTTGCTGAGATCCAAAGTTCAATAAATTTTATTTGGGGATTAAAGGCAAAACCCAATAAGGGCTTTATGAAATTTATTAAAAACAGGTTGATGTCTTTTTCGATGATTGCCTCGGTTGGTTTTTTATTGTTGGTCAGTTTAACTGTCAATACCGTGATGGATGTCATCAATGCCAGATTGATTCTTTATTTTCCGGATGCAACGGTATATCTGTTCTATGTCCTCAATATTGTGATTTTGTTTGCTAGTACGACCATGCTTTTTTCAATTATTTTTAAAACTTTGCCTGATGGTACTATCGGTTGGAAAGACGCCTTAATTGGTTCGAGCGTGACGTCTATTTTTTTTATGATTGGAAAATTTGCCATTGGTTTTTACATCGGGAGTTCTACAGTTGCAACGGTGTATGGTGCCGCTGGCTCTGTAATCATTATTCTGGTTTGGGTCTATTATTCTGCAATTATTCTTTATTTCGGTGCCGAATTTACTAAAGTTTATGCGCGCGCTTATGGAAAAAAAATTATCCCCAATGACTATGCAGTTGAAATAAAAAAAGAAATATTTGAAGTCAAAGCTGCCAGTAAAACAACCAAAGCTTGATAAATTTTATAACATTTTTGAAATATTTTGTAACAAGAATGGTGCGCTAATCTAGGAAATTTGTCTCTGTAGAACAACGCACTCGAATATTAACAATGCCTTTTCTCAGATATCAAAGATAACAAAATTATTAATTTGTGTAATGCTGATATAGTCAATTGATTGGAAATCAAATGATGAATGGCAGAATTAAAAAAATGGGTCAGCGAAAAAAACGAAGCTCATTTTGGAAATGCCAAAACAACTGGTGCCGATTTTTTTGTTGAAATGGCTGCATTCAGTTTAGGGCAACATGGAAGGTGGAAAATGGCGGTTGTCAAAGGCGACAAAAGTAAAGTAAAGGATTTTGTCAAAGTAATATTAGGTACACACTAAGATTATTTAAAAGATCTTAATGACGTTGCTGCGTAAAAACAAGTATTCGTTACTGCATGATTAACCAAACAATACACGCAAAATTTAAATAAAGTAAATCTTGCCGAAAAGAAAGAATAATTATAAGGCGTGATTGAAAGAACAAAAAAGCGATAAATTCGACAAATTCTGAGGTTCAAAAAACAATTGACACTCATATAAAAAGATGGAGTTGGGCCGTTATCGTGAGTTTGAGGGAACATTTGGACAATGCTATGACACTAAAATCAAAACTAATTAATAAATAAAACTAACTTAAAACAACAACCATGGGAAATTTACTTTACACAATTGCAGTAATTTTAATCATTATTTGGGCAATCGGATTTTTCG
>JACMOK010000002.1 GCA_014378065.1 Flavobacterium sp. | reverse complement strand
AGGTTCGGGCGGAAGAGAACATGCTTTGGCTTGGAAAATGCTCCAATCGCCAAGCTGTAAAAAACTCTTTGTCGCCCCGGGAAATGCCGGAACCGAATTAATCGCTACCAATGTACATTTAAATCCAACTCATTTTGAAGCGATTAAAACATTTGTACTACTTGAAAAAGTAAACATGGTAGTGGTAGGCCCAGAAGATCCGCTTGTAGAAGGCATTTTCGATTTTTTTCAAAACGACGAACAGTTGAGAGCCATTCCGGTTATAGGGCCGTCAAAATTGGGGGCGCAGCTCGAAGGAAGCAAGGAATTTGCAAAGGAATTTTTAGTAAAGCACCGAATTCCAACGGCAGCCTACGACAGTTTTACTAAAAAAACGGTAGAGAAAGGATGTAGATTTTTAGAAACATTGCAGCCACCTTACGTTTTAAAAGCAGATGGTTTGGCTGCAGGAAAAGGCGTTCTCATCATTCAAGACTTGGCCGAGGCCAAAGCGGAACTCAGGAACATGCTGGTGCATGAAAAATTTGGAACGGCAAGCGCAAAGGTGGTTATTGAAGAATTTCTTGATGGGATTGAACTCAGCTGTTTTGTGCTGACTGATGGCATAAATTATAAAATGTTGCCCACCGCCAAAGATTACAAGAGGATTGGGGAAGGTGATACGGGTTTGAATACCGGGGGAATGGGAGCTGTTTCACCAGTTCCGTTTGCCGACGCGGTCTTGTTAGAAAAAATTGAAACTCGAATTGTAAAGCCTACCATTGCAGGATTGCTGCAAGACGGAATTGTATACAAAGGGTTTATTTTTATTGGTTTGATCAACGTAAAAGGCAATCCCATTGTCATCGAATATAATGTTAGAATGGGGGATCCGGAAACAGAAGTAGTTATTCCAAGAATCAAAAGTGATTTGATCGAGTTGTTTCAAGCGGTCGCTGATCAGAAACTCGATCAAGTGGCATTGCTAATTGACCAACGAAGTGCTGCAACGATCATGCTGGTGTCTGGTGGATATCCGGATACTTATGAAAAAGGTAAGTCCATTTCCGGAATGGATCGCGTAAAAGACGCCATGGTTTTTCATGCCGGAACCAGAATCGAAAACGGACAGGTGCTAACCAACGGCGGGCGCGTCTTGGCGGTAACCTCGTACGGAAATACTTTCCAAGAAGCCATAAAAAAATCGTATGAAAATATAGACAAGCTGCATTTTGATACGATGTATTTTAGAAAAGATATCGGTTTTGACTTATTTTAAAAACGAATGGGCGGTAGTATCTTGATCTTCCTCGTGGTTGTCTTTGTGAAATTTCAATTGTTTGCACCAATAAACCATTGCAACGGCACAGACAATCATAAAAAGCCAATTGATAATATTGGCGGCGAACCAACTGCTAAGCTCTAATTTTCTCAAATAATTGTGAGGAAGAAATAACACGTTTTCAAATAACCATTGGATGCCTTCAAAAAATGCTCTCATAATATGTAGTGTTGTTTTTTTAAACAAGTATTATATTTACGATCACAAAAGTATAAAATATCCTTATGATAACAAGCCTTTTTAGAAAATCTACACCATTAAATTATGCGATAGTATTACTTGCGGTTGTTTTTTTCTTTTTTTTGTACCAAATCCAGCATGTCACGGCGGCTAACTCAACGTGGCATGTGGCAATGAAATGGAGTTTGTTAGGCATTATTTTTGCCTCACTTTTTATTGTCAATTTTATTGTTAAAAAAAATGGACTGAGCAAAGACAGCACTTATACGGTTTTATTCTATGTGATTTTCATGTTGTTTTTTCCATCCGTTTTGGACAACATTCCTTTAATTTTATCAAATTTTTGTATTTTGTTATCAATGCGAAGGGTAGTTTCTTTGCATTCACTAAAGGCACCTAAAGAAAAAATATTTGATGCCGCGTTGTGGGTCTTTGTTGCCTCCTTATTTCATTTTTGGAGCATCCTTTTTATAATATTGGTCTTTATTTCGATTTTGTTTCATGCGGCACGCGATTATCGCAACTGGTTTTTACCCTTCATTGCTTTTTTCACGGTAGCAATAATTTTTGTTTTTAGCGCAATTCTTTTCAACAAGGCATGGCTTGGCAATTTAGGGAATGGCAGTCTGATCGATTTAAGAATCAATTATTTTACCAGTAATTACCAGAATCTAGCCCTGTCGCTATACGCTACCATCGGATTGTTTTTTACCGTCTCTTTGCTTTTGTCCTTATCCAACCGGCCATTAATTCTGCATTCTTCTTACAAAAAAATTATTTCGGCTTTTTTAATAGCTATTTTAGTTTTTGTGCTTTCACCAGGCAAGAGCAATGATTTGGCAGTATTTACTTTTGCCCCTTTAGCCATGATGGCCACGAGCCACATCGAAATGGCTGCCGTCAAATGGCAGAAAGAAGTTATTTTGTTCTCGACTTTATTGTGTGGGTTTTTCGCCTTTTTCTCGCAGTTATAATTTGTTTCCGTAGGCCAAATCTCCGGCATCGCCCAAACCGGGGACGATGTAATTTTTGTCATTTAACTTTTCATCCAGAGTGGCAACCCACAAATGACAATAGTCGGGCAAATGGTTTTGAAGATAAGTCAGACCTTCTGGAGCTGCTATTATGACTGCAATGTGGATTTCTTTTGGCAGTCCTTTTTCCATCAATTTGTTAAACACAGCCACCATCGACTGCCCGGTAGCGAGCATAGGATCAATCAACAACAAGGTCTTGTCTTGCAAATTAGGTACCGCTTGGTATTCGACCAAAATATCAAAAAAAGCATCATTGGTGGGATGGTGTCGGTAAGCCGAAACAAAACCGTTCTCTGCATTGTCAAAATAATTTAAGAAACCCAAATGCAATGGCAAGCCGGCGCGTAAAATCGAACACAATACCAAGGGTTCCTGAATTTCTGTCGTTTTTTTAATGCCCAATGGAGTTTTAATTTCAATGGCTTTATATTGAAGGTTTTTGCTAAGTTCGTAGGCCATCACTTCACCAATTCGCTCAATGTTTCTTCGAAAACGCATACTGTCGTGCTGTACGTTGACGTTTCTGATTTGTCCTAAAAAATGATTTAAGATACTATTGTCTTCTGAGAGGTAGTGAATTTGCATAAACCGAAAAAATTTGTTCTACATTATAAAAGGATAAAAAGTATCTTTGCTTACCAAAATGTAAAGATATGGTTTCAAAATTAGCTTATTCTGTTTTCGAGCAAAGTATTGTCGATTACCACCAGTTTGACAATGTAGACCAACCCGCAAGCAATCCGTATCCAAAAGACAGATTTGAACATTTATTGTATTTAAAAAACTGGATCGACACGGTGCAATGGCATTTTGAAGACATCATCCGCGATCCAAATATTGATCCGGTAGCAGCGCTGAGTTTGAAAAGAAGGATCGACGCATCCAATCAAGAACGCACTGATATGGTGGAATACATAGACGGTTATTTTCTGCAACAATACAGCCATGTAAAGGTAAAAGACCATGCCAGAATTAACTCCGAAAGTCCGGCTTGGGCCTTTGACAGGTTGTCCATCTTAGCGCTGAAAATCTACCACATGCGCGAAGAAACTACCCGAAAAGAAGCGTCTCAGGATCACCGTGACAAATGCCAGGCAAAACTTAACATTCTGTTAGAGCAAAGAACCGATTTGTCTTCCGCTATTGATGACTTGCTGCAAGACATAGAAAAAGGAGATAAGTTTATGAAAGTGTACAAACAAATGAAGATGTACAATGATAATGAACTAAATCCGGTGTTGTATCAGAACAAGAAATAATCCTACTTTGAAAACCGCTGCAGTGTCGAAAAAAATTAGTCACATAGCCGTCATGAGACTCTCCGCAATGGGCGATGTAGCCATGATGGTTCCTGTTTTACAAGCCTTTGTCAGACAGTATCCTGAAGTCAGGATCACGATGATTTCCCGCCCGTTTTTTGAACCGCTGTTTGCAGAAATCCCAAATGTATCTTTTTTTGCTTTTGATGAAAAGGGGCGCCACAAAGGATTTTTGGGTCTGTTGCGGTTATTTCAGGATTTGCAATCCTTGGATATTGACGCTTTTGCAGACCTTCACAACGTATTGCGGTCTAAAATTATCCGAACGCTGTGGCGATGGAATGGCAAAAAAACGGCTACATTAGACAAAGGGCGCGCCGAAAAAAAAACCTTAACCCGTGTCAAAAATAAAATTTTTAGACCTTTAACGCCAATGGTAAAAAGGCAAGCAGAAGTTTTTGCAGCACTTGGTTTTGCAGTAGATTTATCGCAGCCCCATTTTGCAATTCCACAAAATTTAGCCGCAGCGATGACGCATTTAACGGGAGAAAAAACTAAAATTTGGATTGGCATTGCGCCGTTTGCACAATATAAATCAAAGACCTATCCCTTAGATTTAATGGAAAAAGTAATAGATGTCTTGGCGCTAAACGACAGCTATAAAATTTTCCTCTTTGGCGGGGGAAAAAGCGAAATTAAACTTTTAGACATGCTGGCTGAGAAGCATAAAAACACCTTTAATGTTGCAGGAAAATTCACATTCAAAGAAGAATTGCAACTTATCGGTCATCTCGATATCATGCTTTCTATGGATTCTGGCAACGGGCACCTCGCAGCCCTGTTCGGAATAAAGGTGATTACACTTTGGGGCGCCACCCATCCCTTTGCCGGATTTATGCCTTTCGATCAACCCATTGAAAATGCATTGGTATCGGATAGAGCCAAGTTTCCGAAATTGCCAACCTCCGTTTACGGAAATAAAAAAATGGCCGGCTATGAAAATGCGATGAGTACCATTTCGCCCGAAATGGTAGTTGAAAAAATAAAAAGGGTACTACAATCAGGTGAGAATTAAAAATGGGATGCTTTTCAAATTTTTACACGTCGTCATAATCCACATATAAGGTTCCAGAAGTCGGATGCGCCTGACAAGTCAGGATTAACCCGTCGGCTATTTCATCATCGGTAAGGATAGCATTTTTCTTCATTACCGCCGTTCCGGATGTTATTCTCGCAAGACAACTGCTACAAATACCGCCCTGACAGGAGTAAGGTGCGTCGATTCCTTGTTTTAGCGCGGCTTCAAGGATACTTTGCTTTTGAGACATTTCAAAAGTAGTTTCTTCATCGTCAACTAGAACTGTTATTTTGGTATGCCCTTCTAGCGATTGCTCGGCTGGATAATTTGGGTTATTGCCGCTGGAAGGCGTAGAAAACAATTCAAATTTTATGGCTGATTCTTTGATGTTTTTCTCCTTTAAAACCGAAGAAACAGTGTTGATCATCGCTTCAGGACCACAGAGATAAAATTTATCAAATTCGAGTTCTTTGTGTTTGCTATTCAGCACAAAATTAACGGTCGATTTTTCGATTCTTCCGAACAGTTCCCCTTCAACTTTTGCTTGACTATAAACATAATGGATAAAAAACCTACCCACATATTTGAGCTGCAGTTGGTGCAAGTGATCGTGAAAAATGGTTTCCTCGGGGGTTTTGTTGCCATACACCAAAACAAAAGTGCTTTTGGGCTCGCTAATCAAAACACTTTGGAGAATGGATAGTACTGGTGTAATGCCGCTTCCCGCGGCGAAAGCCATATAGTTTTTGGAACGATTGCCGTCAGGTTCGAAAGTAAATTTCCCTTCTGGTGTTCCCACTTCAAGACTATTACCAACTTTGAGTTTGGTATTGGCAAATTGGGAAAAAGCACCGTCAGACACAGCTTTGATCGCGATGCGCAACGTTCCGCTTTCGGGAGCGCTACAAATGGAATAGGCACGCCGAATTTCATTTCCATCTAACGTTAGCTTTAGATTAAGGTATTGTCCGGCTGTAAACGTGTAAAAATCCTTAAACTCTAGCGGTACATTGAATAACACCGAAACCGATTCCTTAGTTTCGCGACGCACTTCTTTGATGTTTAATTTGTAAAATGATGACATGAACTAATTTTTTTACAAAAATAGGAAATGACATATAAATTGCACTTATTTATCAATGAATATTTTTATCATTGCATAGCATCGGATTATTCTAAACTTTAATGGTTTAAATTTCGCTATATCAAAAAGAAACGTATTTTTACCAGTCAGTATACTAAAAATGACTTTTAAAAGTTTTAAGAATAAAATCGCTTTACATTGAAAACGAACATACTCAGATACTTTTCTATAGCAGGACTAATATTTTTTTTGATAGCCTGTTCTACCAAAAGAAACTCGTTCCTCTCGAGAAATTCTCATGCTCTAAGTTCCAAATACAACATTTTATATAATGGCGGAGTAGCTTTAGATAAAGGTATTGTCGATTTAAAAGGACAATACAACGACAACTTCTGGGATTTGCTACCGATTGAAAGAATGCAGATAAAAAAAGAGGAAGCAACACTACCTGGTCAACCTTCAGCAACGCCTAATCCAAATTTTGACCGTGCCGAAACCAAATCAACCAAGGCCATCCAAAAACATTCGATGAACATTGGCGGGGCTGAAAAAAACCCACAAATGGACGAAGCCTATCTGATGCTGGGCAAATCAAGATATTACGACCAACGATTCGTTCCTGCATTGGATGCTTTTAATTATATTCTTTACAAATATCCCAACAGCGATAAAATCTACGAAGCGAAAATCTGGAGAGAAAAAACAAATATCCGCATGGATAATGATGCTTTGGCGGTCAACAATCTTACAACTTTACTCAAAGAAATTAAATTTAAAGATCAAATTTTCGCCGATGCCAATGCAATTTTAGGACAGGCATTTTTAAATTTAGAACAAAAAGACAGTGCGGTAGCCAAATTAAAATTGGCACGTGATTTTACGAAACAAAAAGAGGAAAAAGCAAGATACCGATTTATCCTAGGACAATTGTACGAACAGCTGGGCTATAAAGACAGCGCATTCGCCTCCTATCAAGAAGTAATAGACATGAAACGCCAATCCGCCAGGCAGTATGTAATTCATGCACACCTCAGACAAGCCCGGCAGTTTGATTTTGAAAAGGGGGACACGGTTGCCTTTCTCAAAAAATTCAATAACCTTTTAAAAGATAGAGAAAATCGACCTTATTTGGATGCGTTGAACCATCAACTCGGACTCTTCTATGACAGCAATAAAAAATTTGATGTGGCGGCAAAATATTACAACACATCGTTGAAAGAAAAAAAAGGCGACCACTATTTAATGGCTTCCAATTATAGAAATTTAGCAGATATTTATTTCAATAAAGCCAAGTATGTCACGGCCGGAAAATATTATGACAGCACCTTAGTGCAACTTGAGGAAAGATCACGCGAATTCAAAGCGATAAAGAAAAAGCGCGAAAATTTGGTCGATGTGATCAAATATGAAGGCATTGCCACCCGAAACGATAGCATTATTAAGATTTATGCGCTTTCGGAAACGGATAGAATTGCTTATTATCAACGGTATATTGACCAATTAAAAAAAGAGGATGAAGCCCAGAAGCTGATAAAAGATAAAGCATTAAAAGATGGTGGAGGTTCGGATGGTTCGGAAACTCTTACCGGAAAGGAAGAAGTAGACGCTAATGGAAGAACGATTGTTAAGTCGGAAACAGAAGCCCGAAAAAGTCCAACAGAGCCGCCAACTTCGATAAATGGTGCCGGAGCATCGGGCGCGACCAACCAGAGCAATTTCTATTTTTACAATGCAACCACCGTTGCTTTTGGCAAGGCAGAATTCCGCAAAAATTGGGGCAATCGAACATTAAAAAACAATTGGCGGCTTTCGACGAGTAAACCCGATGCCAATCCCGAAAGTGAAGATGCATTGACCGACGCTACAGAGGAGGAAAAAACACCAACAGATCAAAAAACGGATGAGGCATACAGCACCAATTTTTATATTAAGCAGCTTCCTAAAAACCAAGCAAGTGCAGACAGTATTGCAAAAGAACGCAATTTTGCCTACTATCAATTGGGTGTGATTTATAAAGAAAAGTTTAAAGAATACCAACTAGCCGCCAACAAATTAGAGACTCTTTTGAACAATAGTCCTGAAGAAAGGTTGGTGTTGCCTACCATGTATAATCTGTATAAAATTTATGAAATCATCAACAATGAAAAGGCCTTGGCGATGAAAAACAAAATTATTGGTCAGTTTCCAGAGTCACGTTATGCTCAAATATTAGGAAAAGGCAGTGTAGAAAATAATGCTGGAACTGATTCTCCCGAAGCGGCCTATGACAAATTGTATAAACTGTATAACTCCGCCGATTATAAAAAGGTTTTTACCGAAGCATCTCTAGCCATCGACCAATATACCGGAGAACCGATAGTGCCTAAATTCGAATTATTGAAAGCCAATACAATCGGAAAAATCAAAGGTGTAGCGGAATATAAGAAAGCGCTAAATTTTGTAGCACTCAATTATCCCAACAGCGATGAAGGCAAGCTTGCCGAACAATTACTTGCTTCCGACGTTCCCAAACTCGAAAGTCTGAGGTTTTACGCATTGCAGCCATTAAGCTGGAAAATACTATACAAATCAGACAATCCAGACGATAAAAACACAAAAAAGCTACAAGAAAAAATTAAAAAATTTATCACTGACAGAACTTTAGACAAATTGACCATGTCATATGACATGTACACTATGAGTGAAAACTTTATTGTCATTCATGGCATGAAAACTGAAGAATACGCAAAAGGAATTGCCTCAATTTTAAAAGAATTTAAAGAATATAAAGTAACTGAGACGGCATATATTATTTCTAATGACAATTATAAGATTGTTCAAATCAAGAAAAATTTTGAAGAATATTTAACTACACCTCCGACCGCTCCGTTACCACCCGAGCCTGATCCGGCAGTGCGAGAAAGGCCCACGCCCAAAGTGTCGCCGGTGGCGCCCAAAGCAGTTAGGGAAGAGGCAACAGATGACAAGCGGTCTGATTTTAACCAACTTCCTCCCAGTATGCCGCTAAGTCCGGGCGCACCGCCACAAGACGCACCACAAATGAAACAAAATCCGGGAGTTATAAAGGAAAAACGATAATGATGTTTGATAAAAAACCAAAATCGTACACGGATCTTTTAGGCAAAACCAACCGAATCGTCGAGAGCACAATTATTACCGGTAATATTTCGTCGCATGCTGATTTCAGATTGGATGGTGATTTGGTAGGGAATTTTCAATCGAACGGAAAAATTGTCATCGGGCCGGCCGGAAGCGTAAAAGGCGATATCAGTTGTAAAAATGCTGACATTGAAGGAAAGTTTAACGGAAAAATACAAGTTGCGGAAGTTTTAAACATCAAATCGAAAGCCAGTATTCACGGAGAAGTAATCTGCGGAAAATTATCAGTAGAACCGGGAGCAGAATTCAGCGCTACTTGCGTAATGAAACACAATGTAAAAAATGCTGTCTCTAATGACGACCAACAAAAACCCGAAGAAACAGTCCAATAAATGGCTTGCACTAATCAATATTCCTATACAAATGGGAGCCATTGTTTTTGCATTTGCTTATGGCGGCAAATGGGTGGATGAAAAATACCACAATACGCACCATCTCTATGTTAAAATTTTAACTTTAGCAGGAGTGGCCCTTGCGTTTTATAATATCAATCGCCAGCTAAAAGACATCAACAAATCTTCAGAAGAATAATGAATGTGAAGCGTTTCAGGCCAATACTGGAAATTTTAATAATTTCAGTTTTGGCATATTCAGTTCATAAACTGATTTTTTATTTTAATCAAAGCAATCCAGAATACACAAATTTTTTATATTCCTTAGAAACGCTATATCTTTTTTTCTCAGGATTTTCGGTTGTAATTGTACTGGTTTTAATACACATCAAATCAAAAAACATTGACAATGTAGGCTATAGCTTTCTGTTTGCAACCTGCTTTAAAATGATTATTTCCTATGTTGTTTTACTGCCCATTTTGACTTCTAAACTACAAAATAACGGCGTAGAGAAAATTAATTTTTTTATCGTTTTCGCATTATTTTTAGCAATAGAAACAGTCGTAACGATACGATTATTAAACAATAAGCAATAAATCAATTTTAAATCTATAAACTGCTCAAAAAAATTATTTTTATGTTCTTGGAATATTAAGAAAAGATGTACCTTTGCACCAAATTTCAGAAACTAAATTTTAAGTCAATAAAAAGATATGGTGCTTTCGAATAAATCACTCCATTTTATAATAGCCACTTTAGTCGCTTGCCTGCCGATTTTTGGTCTTGCCAATACGCTTCAGGATACAATTAAACTTAATACAGCAGCCGAAGTTTCACAGGAAACACATGCGGAGCCTACCGATTTAAAATCTAAAATTGACGCTTTCAAAAAGCACCACGTTTTAGACGCCCACGAATTTTCACTTTTTGAAGATGAAGCTGCCGGAAAACATTATGGCTTTCCATTGCCTATCATTCTCTGGGACAATGGCGTTCATATTTTTTCTTCGGCTCAATTTGAGCACGGTCATTCGGTTGCCGAGTCGAATGGGAATTATTACAAACTAGGTCACGACGAGAAAATATACAAAACCGATGCAGCGGGAACATTAACAGGAAACGAACACCATCCGAGCAACGCAAAGCCACTGGATTTTTCAATCACTAAAAGTGTTTTTACGTTAATGATTGTGGCATTCTTAATGTTTATTTTATTTACCAATTTGGCCAAATCGTTTGCTAAAAATGGCGGAATATCGGCGGGTTTTGGAAGACTTTTTGAGCCTATTGTATTGTACATACGCGATGAAATTGCCATTCCAAATATTGGTGAAAAACACTATAAAAAATACATGAGTTACTTATTGACCGTATTTTTCTTTGTGTGGTTTTTAAATATGTTTGGATTAACGCCACTCGGAATTAACGTTACCGGAAATATCGCGATAACCGCAGGTCTGGCCATTATCACAGCCTTAATTACCAATTTCACGGCCAACAAAAATTATTGGGGTCACATTTTCTGGATGCCAGGCGTTCCGACACCCATGAAAATTATTTTAGCTCCCATAGAGCTTTTGGGTGTAATCATCAAGCCGTTTTCTTTAATGATTCGTTTGTACGCAAACATATTTGCAGGTCACGTGGTGTTGATGAGTTTAATTGCTTTAATATTTTTGTTTAAAAGTTGGATAGGCGGAAGTTTGTCTTTCTTATTGTCTTTTGCGCTTTCCACTATTGAAATTTTGGTGGCTCTCTTACAGGCCTATATTTTCACGATGCTTTCGGCTCTCTATTTTGGATCGGCCGTAGAAGAGCACCACCACGATGAAGCCCATTAATAAACTGAATTTTTAATTTTTTTAATATATACATTATGACAACTGAAATCCCTAGAATTATTGGAGCAGGATTAGTAGTAATTGGAGCCGGAATTGGTATCGGTAGAATTGGTGGTTCTGCCATGGATGCTATTGCACGCCAGCCAGAAGCTACTGGAAAAATCCAAACTGCGATGCTTATTGCTGCTGCCCTTATTGAAGGTATTGGTTTCGCTGCAATTTTTGCAACGTAATTAAAGAAAAAGACAAAAGCTGTGACGGTTGGTTCCAGCTTTTGTTTTAAATTAAAATGAATACACTATAATTAAAAAGATATTATGGAAAAGTTGGTAAATGATTTTTCGTTCGGATTGTTCTTCTGGCAGTTGTTGATTTTTGTAGGATTGATTTTTTTATTGAAAAAATTTGCTTGGAAACCGATTTTAGATGCGGTTAATGAGCGAGAAGAAGGCATTAAAACGGCACTTCTTTCTGCAGAAAACGCCAGAAAAGAAATGCAGAACCTCCAGTCCGACAACCAGCGTATTTTGCAGGAAGCCAGAATGGAGCGCGATACCATGATGAAAGAGGCACGTGAAATAAAAGAGAAAATGATCGCCGATTCTAAAAACGAAGCACAAGCGCAAGGTCAGAAAATGATCGAACAAGCCAAAGCGGCCATAGAAAGCGAAAAAAATGCTGCCATGGCAGAATTAAAATTGCAAGTTTCTACTTTATCGCTAGAAATCGCTGAAAAATTACTAAAAGATGAATTGTCTAACAAAGACGCCCAAATAAAATTGGTGGAGAAAATGTTAGGTGACACTAAATTAAACTAATATGGCAAGCACAAGAGCAGCAGTTCGTTACGCAAGAGCCATTCTTGACATCGCACACGACAAAGGCGTGTCAACACCGGTAAGCAATGACATGACATTAGTTGCTTCAGCAATCAACGAAAATTCTGAGTTGAGTACATTTATTCAGAACCCTACTATTAATGTAGAGGTGAAAGAAAAGGCGCTTTTAGAAGTTTTTGCAAGTGTCAATAGTGTAACAAAAAGTCTTTTTCATTTACTATTCGAAAATAAAAGATTTGAAATTCTGGGTGCCATTGCAACAGCATACAACCAGTTGTTTGAGGAAATGAATGGCATGGAAACCGCTACGGTTACTACCGCTTTTCCGATGACAAAAGAATTAGAGGCCAAGGTGTTGACAAAAATATTAACCCTTTCCAATAAAAAAGTCAATATTAAAAACATCGTAGATCCGGCCATCATTGGCGGATTTATTTTAAGAATAGGCGACCAGCAGTACAATGCTTCAATAGCCAACAAATTGCAAGTGTTAAAAAGAGAATTAAGTAACTAGTTATTTATAAATAATTATGGCGGATATCAAACCTGCTGAAATTTCAGCGATATTAAAAAAGCAAGTAGAGAATTTTGAATCGGGAGCTACTTTGGAAGAGGTAGGTTCAGTACTTCAAGTTGGTGATGGAATTGCCCGTGTTTACGGACTTTCTAATGTGCAATATGGAGAATTGGTAGAGTTTGACAATGGTCTCGAAGGGATTGTTTTGAATCTTGAAGAAGACAATGTAGGAGTAGTGCTTTTAGGGCCATCAACCGGCATCAAAGAAGGGTCAACTGCCAAAAGAACCCAGCGCATCGCCTCCCTGAAAGCAGGGGAGCAAATGGTAGGACGTGTCGTAAATACCCTTGGTTTTCCTATTGATGGGAAAGGTCCAATCGGTGGCGATTTATATGAAATGCCTCTAGAAAGAAAAGCGCCGGGAGTAATCTTTCGTCAGCCAGTAACAGAACCTTTGCAAACCGGCGTAAAAGCAGTAGACGCAATGATTCCGGTAGGCCGAGGGCAACGGGAACTGGTTATTGGTGACCGTCAAACAGGTAAGTCTACAGTATGTCTTGACACGATCCTAAATCAGAAAGAATTTTATGATGCTGGAAAACCAGTATTTTGTATTTATGTAGCCATCGGTCAAAAAGCATCGACGGTTGCGGGAATTGCAAATATGTTAGAAGAAAAAGGCGCTATGGCTTATACTGTTATTGTGGCTGCAAATGCTTCTGATCCGGCTCCAATGCAAGTCTATGCGCCGTTTGCGGGCGCTGCTATCGGCGAATATTTTAGAGATTCAGGCCGTCCGGCTTTGATTGTATATGATGATTTATCCAAACAAGCAGTCGCGTATCGAGAAGTATCTCTTTTGTTGAGAAGGCCACCTGGACGTGAAGCTTATCCAGGCGACGTTTTCTACTTGCACTCCAGATTATTGGAAAGAGCTTGTAAAGTAATCGCCAATGATGAAATCGCCAAGAACATGAACGACTTACCGGATTCTTTAAAATCGATAGTAAAAGGCGGTGGTTCTCTAACCGCGTTGCCAATTATAGAAACACAAGCGGGTGACGTTTCGGCTTATATCCCGACCAATGTCATTTCAATCACCGATGGTCAGATTTTCTTGGATGGCGATTTGTTTAATTCGGGTGTTCGTCCGGCGATCAACGTAGGGATTTCAGTATCTCGTGTGGGTGGTAATGCACAGATCAAATCAATGAAAAAAGTGGCCGGTACTTTAAAATTAGACCAAGCACAATTCCGCGAATTGGAAGCATTTGCAAAATTTGGTTCTGATTTGGATGCCGTTACTTTAAATGTGATTGAAAAAGGAAGAAGGAACGTGGAGATATTAAAGCAAGGTTTGAATGATCCGTACACGGTTGAAAACCAAGTGGCGATTATCTATGCAGGATCTAAGAATTTATTAAGAAACGTGCCTGTTAATAAAGTGAAGGAATTTGAAAAAGACTTTTTAGAATACTTAAACAACAAACACAGAGACACATTGGATGCATTAAAATCCGGAAAATTGGATGACAACATTACTGACGTGATCGAAAACGCCGCTAAAGAAATTTCAGCAAAATACAACTAAATTAGTTGACAGTTTTGTGTTGGTAATTCTTGGCATAAAAGCCAATCCGTCAACCCTTAACTATCAACCAACACCTCATAAAGATGGCAAATTTAAAGGAAATCCGTAATAGAATTACTTCCGTTTCGTCGACGATGCAAATTACTTCGGCGATGAAAATGGTTTCTGCTGCAAAGCTTAAAAAAGCACAAGATGCCATTACAGCGATGCGACCTTATGCCGAAAAACTAACGGAATTGTTACAAAACCTGTCTGCTAGTCTTGACGGAGACGCCGGTGGTGAATTTACAACCCAGCGCGAAGTAAAGAGTGTATTGCTTGTGGCTATTACCTCCAATAGAGGACTTAGCGGTGCTTTTAATTCTAACGTAATCAAAGAAACCCGACGGCTTACCGAAAAGGATTATGCCGGAAAACAAGTAGATTTTATTACCATCGGCAAAAAAGGAAACGATGCCATTCGTAAAGCCAACACGGTTATTTTGAATAACAATGGGGTATTTGACAACCTGACTTTTGATAGTGTAGCAGAAATTGCAGAGGAGCTGATCCAGCTTTTTGTTAGCGGCAAGTATGATAAAATTGTTTTGGTTTACAACCAGTTTAAAAATGCCGCTACCCAAATTGTACAAGCAGAGCAGTTTTTACCTCTGTCACCGATAATGTCCGATATTCCTAGTTCCACCGGAGATTATATTTTTGAACCTTCAAAGGATGAGATTTTACTGACCTTAATTCCAAAATCATTAAAAACACAGTTGTACAAAGCCATTCGCGATTCTTATGCTTCAGAGCATGGCGCCCGGATGACTGCAATGCACAAAGCGACCGACAATGCTACCGAATTGCGCGACCAACTCAAGTTAACGTATAACAAGGCCCGTCAGGCAGCCATTACCAACGAAATCTTAGAAATTGTTGGTGGAGCTGAAGCGTTGAATGGGTAGAAAAAAGCAGATAATATTTATAAGAGCCGACAGTTGTCGGCTTTTTTTATTTAGTAATTTTATAAGCTAAAATCGTTACAATGTCCTTACATCAAACCATAGAAATCAATACACTTCCAGAAATGCTTGCTCAAATTGAAGTAATGCAATGCCTGTATCCAAAGCTCACAATAGAGAAATATAAGTCTTATCTAATCGAGATGATTCCTAAAAATTACTCTCAGATTGCCGTGTTCGAAAACGACACCTGTCTTGGAATTACAGGTTGTTGGTATGGTACAAAATTATGGTCGGGCAAATACCTGGAAATTGATAATTTTATTGTCCATCCCGACCACCGCCGCAAAGGAATTGGAAAGCGGCTTACCGATTTTGTACAGCAAAAAGCAATAGATCTTGGCTGCACGAATGTCGTGTTGGATGCATTTACCACCAATTTTACAGCCCACCGGTTTTATTACAATCAAGGATATGGCCCGAAAGGATTTCATTTTGTTAAAATTTTAAACAGCGAAGGTTTGATGTAAGACGGTAAACCAAATAACACAAAGGTATTGCAGCCACCAAATGGATGATAGAACCAAAGAAATTCCTATTTTTGTTCCTCGCTTACCTAAAGAAAACACCTTGAGTTTATATAAAAATCTTTTCAAACAAACCGCTATTTACGGCTTGGCAACCGTATTGCCGCGAATGTTTAGCTTTTTGCTGGTGCCGCTTTATACTGATTTACTTCCCAAAGCCGCCTATGGTAAAGTAACCATCATTTTCGCCTACATGATTTTTTTTAATGTGATTTTGGCGTATGGCATGGAAACCGCTTTCTTTCGATTTTATAACAAAGAAGCTGACAAGAAAGCGGTCGTCGAAACCACCACCATCGCACTACTGTGGTCTACGATTTTGTTTGCGATTCCGGCGCTATTGTTCAGAAACAACTTGGCAGTTTGGTCCGGAATAGACGCACAATACATTACCTATACCATTTGGATTTTAGTCTTAGACGCATTGGTAATTGTACCTTTCTCAATATTAAGAGCCCATCAAAAGCCGATGACCTACGCTGTCGTTAAAATCGGAAATGTCTTTGTAAACCTATCGTTCAATATTTTCTTTTTGCTGTATTTACCCAAAATTGCTGTAGCCCATCCCCATACTTTTTTAAATACTATTTATGTTGAGGATTTTCAGATTGGGTATATTTTTATTTCAAATATTATCGCCAGTTTATTAACATTCATAGCCCTTTCGCCTACTTATTTTAAAGTAAGGTGGCACCTTGATTTCTCGCTTTGGAAACGAATGATGCAGTACGGACTTCCCATTATGGTTGCCGGAATCGCCTTTGCCATCAACGAACAGTTCGACAAAATTCTTCTGGGTAAACTCTTGCCCGCCGACATCGCCGATGCCCAAGTCGGCGTCTATTCTGCCTGTTACAAATTGGGTTTGTTTATGGTACTTTACCGCACAGCGTATACGTTAGGCATTGAGCCGTTTTTTTTCAGCCATGCCTCCAGTGAAAATGCACCGCAGACCTACGCCACCATCACCAAATATTTTGTCATCTTCGGATCGTTCATTCTGCTGGCAGTTATTGTCTTTGCCGATGTGTTTAAATACCTGATGATCCGAGATCCTTCTTATTGGGAAGCGATGAAAGTCGTCCCACTGATTATTTTAGCCAATTTTTTCCTCGGTATTTACACCAATCTTTCCGTTTGGTACAAGCTTATAGACAAAACCCATATTGGCGCTTACATCTCCATTGTGGGCGCCGCAGTGACCCTTGCGCTTAACTTTCTGCTGATCCCTACGCTAAGCTATTACGGCTCTGCCATCGCCACCATTGCAGCCTACGGAACCATGATGGTAATTTCGTATGTTTTGGGAAACAAATACTATCCCATCCCTTATGACATCAAAAAAATCGCAAGCTACCTAGGCGTATCAATCGCGTTTTCTACCCTGTCTTTTTATTATTTTCGCGAAAATTATATGGTCGGAATTCCGTTATTGCTCGTATTTTTGTATTTTATTTACCACAACGAAAAAGAAACCCTTAACCGAATTTTAAAACGTCCAAAAATCATAAAATAAAGCGGGAGCTGTTTCCCGCTATCCGTTGCAATCTTTTTTGTTACTTCCGATGGCAAAAGTAAAACACTTGCCCCGGGCAAAAAAGGATTTCCACTGCTATCGGGGCTAGAATCCACCGCCAAAACATCGACCATGACTATAAAAATCATCAACCAATCGCAACATGCCTTGCCCCACTACGAAACCGTTGCTTCGGCAGGAATGGATTTGCGCGCCGACTTGAGCGAATCCATAACGATACAACCCCTTGAACGAGCCATTGTAAAAACCGGACTTTTTATTGAATTGCCCTTAGGTTACGAAGCACAAGTACGTCCCAGAAGCGGACTCGCAGCTAAAAACGGCATCACCGTGCTCAATGCTCCTGGAACCGTTGACGCAGATTACCGTGGCGAAATCGGAGTTATATTAGTAAATTTATCCAATACCGCTTTCGTGATCGAAAATGGGGAGCGTATCGCCCAACTCATCATCGCCAAACACGAGCGCGCCGAGTGGGCGGAAGTGAAGCAATTGTCAGAAACCCAACGTGGCGAAGGTGGTTTTGGCAGTACCGGAGTCAAATAATTACATAAAAAATAAAAATAAAACTTTGTAAACTTTGCGAAAACTTCGTGAACTTTGCGGTAAAATAGAAAAGCATGAAAATAATCGTACCTATGGCCGGACGTGGATCTCGACTAAGACCCCACACGTTAACTGTACCCAAGCCATTAATTCCGATCGCAGGGAAGCCAATTGTTCACCGATTGGTGGAAGATATCGCCGGGGTCATCAACCAAGACATCGAAGAAATTGCGT
The DNA here is from genome assembly GCA_014378065.1 of Flavobacterium sp. Lineage (GTDB taxonomy): Bacteria > Bacteroidota > Bacteroidia > Flavobacteriales > Flavobacteriaceae > Flavobacterium. Next base: position 14,879 of record JACMOK010000002.1, on the reverse strand, counting down.
TCATCATCCACAAAGATTTTGGTGTCCAAGTGGAGAAGGAGCTAATAGCCATTGCTGAAAAACTTGGATCTAAAGGGACCATTTATTATCAAAACCAAGCGTTGGGAACAGCACATGCCATTATGTGCGCCAAAGAATCGATGTCGGGCCCCATCGTTGTGGCCTATGCCGACACGCTTTTTCGCGCCGATTTTACTTTAGATACGTCAGCAGATAGTGTGATTTGGGTAAAGCAAGTTGAAGATCCGAGTGCGTTTGGCGTCGTACAACTTAATGCAAACAATGAGATTGTCGATTTTGTTGAAAAACCCAAAGAATTTGTTTCGGATTTGGCCATTATTGGAATCTATTATTTCAAATCGGGTGAAACTTTGCGTGAAGAATTGCAATATTTACTTGATAATAATGTAGTTAAAGGAGGTGAATACCAGCTGACCGACGGTTTAGAAAACATGAAGGTCAAAGGCCTCAAATTTGTGCCAGGAAAAGTAGACGAATGGATGGATTGTGGCAATAAAAATGTAACGGTGGACACCAATTCGCGATTGCTCGGTTTCTTACACAACGATGGAGAACACCTTGTGGATTATAGCGTAAAATTGGAGAACGCCACGATTATTCCGCCTTGTTATGTTGGTGAAGATGTCATTTTAATCAACGCGACCATTGGACCCAATGTCTCGCTCGGAAAAGGATGCCATGTGTTGAACAGCACCATCAAAAACAGTCTTATACAAAACCATACACACATAAAAGATGCCTTTCTTGACAATGCGATGATTGGAAGCCACGTTAGTTTTGACGGCAATTTCACAAGCATCAGCATCGGCGATTACTCGGTTTTAGAATAATTTTAGATCTTATTTTGGTAAAAACTAAATAAAATGAAACAACTTATTTTCGTAACAATGCTTGCCTTGATTTTAGGTCAATCCATAACGGTTCAGGCCCAAAAAGAGCCGGACGATATAGCCTTGGCAAATGATGATTTTGAAAATGCATTCTACGAATCACTGTTGCAAAAAGGAATCGAAAATTATGACAAGGCCATTACAGCTCTGCAGAAATGCCTTCAGCTACAGCCTCAAAACGCCACAATTTATTTTGAACTCGGCAAAAACTATTTGGCGCAAAAAAATTATAAATTAGCTTACGAATCGTTTGAAAAAGCGACTTCTATAAACCCAAAAAACAAATGGTTTTGGGTTGGAATGTATGATGTGTGTTATGAAACGAAAGATTATGCGCAAGCGATTGTTATCGTAACTAAATTAGTAGAATTTAAAAAGGATTATGAGGAAGACTTGGTGTCATTGTATATGAATACCCAGCAATATGATAAGGCATTAGAATTGATAAATAAACTCAATGACAATGTGGGAAAATCTGATATGCGCGACAATTACAAACTACAAATTCTTCGGGATTCTAAGTATCAAAATGTCGAGAAAGACAATTTAATCGCACAAATTAAGAAATTTCCAAAAGAAGAGGCCAATTATGTTGCTCTGATTTACCTTTATTCTGAAAGCAACCAAGAGGAGAAAGCCATAGAGATTGCTAAAAAATTAGAAGTCGAAATCCCCACTTCCGATTGGGCACAAGTGAATTTGTTTAAATATTACCTGAACCATAATGATGGAAACAATGCAGTCAAATCGATGAACTTGGTTTTAGCCAGCAATAAAATTGACAACAAGATCAAACATCGCATGCTCAATGAATTCTTAATATTTGTAAAGGACAAACCCGAATTTGATAAAGATTTAGAAAAAGCAATTTCATATTTCGACGCTGACAAAGACATCAAAGTAGCCAAAGAAATAGGGAAGTTTTACCACACAAAAAAAAATTGGGACAAAGCCATTCAGTATTATGAAATGCATCTTAAAACTGATGCAGATGATGTAGAAATCCAATTGCTTTTACTTCAAGCCTATACTGAAAAGGCACAATTTGACGTTGTAGCTAAAAAGTCAGAAAGTTTAACCGAGCGATTTCCGCTGCTCCCGCAGTTTTATTACTATGCTGGATTAGCAAACAACCAATTGAAAAATTTTAAAAAAGCTGCCAATTTGCTGGAGTTAGGCATGGATTATTTGGTAGATGATGTGGCAACAGAAATTAATTTTAACATTCAACTTGGCGAAGCTTATAGTGGTTTGGGAGATGTAAAGAAAAAAGAAAGTTATTTTGCTAAAGCTGAAAAATTATTAAAACAAAAAAAGTGATGAATAAATGCATGGGACTGGTGTTCTTGGTGTTGATAGTGTCGTGTAAATCCAAAGCCCTTTTGGCGGTGGCGGGAGCAACAAAAAAAGTAACTGCAGAAAAAATTATTGAAGGTCATTACGCCAACAATAGCGATTTTTCGACGCTATACATTAAGTCTACCGCACATTATGAAGACAGCAAACAATCCCAAAATGTTACAGCCGAAATAAAGATCAAGAAAGACGAAGTAATTTTAATCAGTATTCGTTTTCTCGGAATTACGATGGCCAAGGCCTTAATTACGCCCACCGCGGTGAAATATTACGAGAAACTCAACGGGAAATATTTTGAAGGGAATTATGCTGCGTTGAGTCAGTGGCTGGGCACGGATCTCGATTTCAGAAAACTTCAAAGCATTTTAATTGGAGCCGCTTTTGAAGACCTGAAAAAAGGAAAGTACACCACAACCATCGAAGACAACTGGTACAAACTGCAAAATACTGGAGATCCCAAAACGTTAAAAAGTTATTTTTTTGAAGCCGATAATTTTCGCATCAAAAAGCAGCAGATTGTCCAGAGCGAATCGCAAAGAGCCTTGTTGGTTTCCTACCCTAATTACGCCAATTACAATGCGATAGCTTTACCGACAGGCTTGGTGATTGAAGCTTCTCAAAAGAAAGGCAACACCAACATTAATATCGATTACAATACGGTGTCGCTGAATGAAGAACTTTCTTTTCCCTATAGTGTTCCAGAAGGTTACGAGAGAATTTTTATTAATTAAATTTGCACAAACTCATTCCTATGCCAAAACGTCTTTTAGTCCTGCTTTTTGTAATGGTGGTTTCTTTTTCATGGAGCCAGCCAAGCCAGCAGGAAAAACTGCAACAACGAAAGGCCCAAATCCTTAAAGAAATACAGGAAAAAGAAGCCTTGCTGCAAAACATGAAATCGAAGGAAAAGTCGGTGGCAACCCAGCTCGTGCTTCAAACTGAAAAAATCGAGTTAAAAGAAAAATTAATTAATACTACCGAGAAGCAAACTAAATTGTTGAACAATGACATGTTTATCAATCAAATTAACATCAACCGACTTAAAAAAGAATTGGTGGTTCTTAAAGAAGATTATTCTGAAATGATTTTAAAATCCTACAAAAGCCGTTCAGAACAGAGTAGAGCGATGTTTTTGCTGTCGTCGGAAAATTTTCTACAAGCCTACAAAAGGGCACAATACATGAAGCAATATGCGAGTTACAGAAAAATGCAGGGCGAAGAAATTCAGCAAAAATCAGAGCAGCTGTTGGTATATAACGAAAAAATAGGTGTTCAGAAAAGTGCCAAGCAAAAACTAATAGCTGAAAACGAAAAGGAAAAACAGACTTTAGAGAAAGAGAAGCAGGTACAACAGGAAATCGCAAAATCAATCAAAAAAGATAAAAAGCAAATTACGGCCGAAATCAAGAAAAAGCAGCAGGAAACCAGGTCAATTGACAATCAGATTGAGAAATTATTAAGAGCTGCAATTGCCGCGGCAAATAAAAGAACGGCTAATGCGGCAGTAAAAGCCAATCCAAAAACAACCAAAGCGGCTACCACTGCGACAGAATCTTCTACTAAAATTGTATTGACTTCCGAAGGACAACTCATCGCCAATAACTTCAAAGCCAATAAGGGTAAATTGCCTTGGCCAGTCGAGAAAGGTTTTGTTTCCTTAGGATATGGCGATCAGCCTCACCCAGTTTACAAAACCTTAATAGTTCACAATAGCGGTGTCGAAATCACGACCGATCAAGGCGCCAACGCCAGAGCTGTTTTTGGTGGAGAAGTAATCAGTGTTATGGTACTTTCTCCGGTAAATAAAGCCGTGATGATTCAGCATGGAGATTATTTCACCGTCTATCAAAATTTAAGCAGCGTGACGGTAAGCAAGGGCGATAAGGTTTCGACAAAACAAAACATAGGAAAAATACGAACGAATGGCGATTCAGGAAAAACCGTACTAAAGTTTACGATTTCTCAAAACACGACATACAACAATCCGACGAGCTGGCTGTTCAACATGTAAAAAGACGCTATAAAAATAACGCTTTTAATTCACTGGCCTCTTCGGGTTTCATTTTCCCGGCCAGAACAAGACTCAATTGTTTTCTTCGCAATGCCGCATCGTAACGCTCTTTTTCCAACGCTGTTTCGGGAATAATTGGTGGTACTTCTACCGGTCTGCCAATATCGTCTACTGCAACAAACGTGTAGATGGCTTCGTTGGCCTTGCTTCTGATTCCTGATTCGCGGTCTTCCACCCAGACATCAATAAAAATTTCCATCGAACTTTTAAAACTGCGCGACACCTTAGCTTCCACGGTTACCACGCTTCCAAGCGGAATGGCGCGGTTGAAGGCAACGTGGTTCACCGATGCCGTTACGGTAATTCTGCGCGAATGCCTTCTGGCTGCAATACTCGCGGCACGATCCATCCGCGCAAGCAATTCGCCACCAAATAGGTTGTTTAACGGATTGGTTTCACTAGGTAAAACCAAATCAGTCAATATCGTTAGTGATTCAGAGGGGTGTTTTGGCAGCATGTTTTTTTTTGCAAAGATACTTCACTTCAAAAAAAAACCCGCCGTGAGCGGGATAAATTTTAAAGTTGTTTTACAAGAAGCCAGGCGTCAGGATTGACCGCGTGAATTTCGTTTATGGCCTGTTTGGCTTCTGAATAGGTACTATAACTTCCATATAATACTGGAAACAATCCATGTCGGTTGGGGGGAATTCGCCTGGCTTTGAAGCCAGCAGCCAGCAATTCGGAAAATGTTTTAGCTGCATTTTCCTCATTTCGGAAGGCACCCGCCATAATGTGATAAGACAATTTTTCTTCTTTAACAGTAAGAGTGACCGCGGGAATTGGGTTTTCAATCAGAAAAGTAGCCTCTTGAATTTTGTTTTGTACTTGTTTCTGAACCGCTGTTTCTACTAGTAAAGTCTGTTGCGCCAAACGGTCCTGATACAACTTAAACCCGATACTTCCACCAGTGGCTAACGCTAAAACAAATATGGCAGCATATTTCACATAAGAAAGGTTTTTTCTTTCATCGTGATTACTCGGCGTAGAGGCGATATTTTTCTTTTCTTTTATTAAGAGAACAGGCACTTCTTTTTTAATGAAATCGGATTCGGTGATCTCTTGGAAAGTATCCCTTTTTATTGCTGGAGAAACAAACGAATTGAGTCCGAAAGATTCTTTAAGATAATTGGTATGTTCAGAAGGGGTAAACACTAAATTTTTTTCAGCGTTTAAAAAAAGTTCTCCTACGTTTTTTAATGTAAATTTTTGGTTCACCTGAAGAATGCTGTTCCAAATAATCACTTCACTTTCTATTGAAGCCACGGACGTGTCATAATCCGTTTTTTCTACAAGAGCGATATGATTTGCGAGCAGTCCGTCATTATTTTTTAGATGAGAATTAAATGAAATTACTTTCTTGGGAGGATAAAACGAATTGGTGTTTTCGTGAAGATGGGCCGATTGTATTTCAGTTAAAAAAGCGCCAAAACCCGGAACGGTGACACACTGGTGACGGTATAAAAGTTGAGAAATATATTGTTCGATCTTCATAGTAACAAAGTTATACAATGCGGCAGCCTATCAAAATTTTATTCGCAGTTTTTATTAACAATTCGCGTAAAATTTTATACTTTTCAGTTTCAAATAATTACTATGCGCCACGAAGATTTATTTTATATTTTAGCCTTGCAAAAAGTCGAAGGGGTAGGCGATATTGTCTCCAAAAAACTGCTTTCACATTTTGACAATGCGGCTTCTGTTTTTAAAGCCTCGGCTTCTCAGTTGGCATCCATCGGAGGTATCGGCTCGATTTTGCTCAGAAATCTAAAAGACAAAACAATCTTTCAAAAGGCAGAAGCCGAGTTGAAATTCATTGAAAAAAATCGAATTAACGTGTCTTTTTTTCAAGATGAAAATTATCCTGATCGATTGAAACATTGTCTTGATGGCCCTTTGCTTTTGTTTTCCTCGGGCAACATTCAACTTCACAAGCGCAAGATAATCAGTATAGTTGGAACCCGACAAATCACACCTTACGGAAGCGCATTTTGCCAAAAACTAATCGAGGATCTGGCGCCTTTAAATCCCATAATTGTAAGTGGTTTTGCTTATGGTGTCGACATTGCGGCTCATCAGGCAGCACTAGACAACCAACTTCAAACCATTGGCGTCGTGGCACATGGGTTAAACCAAATTTATCCAAAAGTGCACAAAAAGTATGTTGCCAAAGTGGAAGAAAATGGCGGTTTTATGACCGAATTTTGGAGTTCTTCCAATCCAGATAAAGAAAATTTTGTACGGCGGAATCGCATTGTCGCCGGAATTTCTGAAGCTACGATTGTGATCGAATCGGCAGACAAAGGGGGATCGTTGATTACTGCGAACATGGCCAATGATTACAACCGGGATGTTTTTGCGGTTCCAGGTAGAATTTCGGATAAATACAGCCAGGGATGCAACAATTTGATCAAGACACAAAAAGCAAATTTGATAGGCAGTGCGGCCGATCTGATCTACCAGCTTAACTGGGATTTGGAGACGCCCAAAAAAGCCATACAAAAGCAATTGTTTGTGTCGTTGGACGAAACCGAGCAGAGGATATACGATTTCTTATCGCAAAACGGAAAAGAACTATTAGATCTGATTGCACTCGCTTGTGATTTACCTGTTTTTAAAATTTCCGGGATTTTATTAAATATGGAACTTAAAGGTGTGGTTCGTCCGTTGCCAGGAAAATTATTTGAGGCCATTTAAAAATGACTAATTTTCAAATCCTAATTTTTCTCGAACCCTGCCCAAAACACCATTGGCAATTATTCTTGCTTTGCTCGCTCCATGAAATAACGCGCTGTCTATTTCTTCGAGATGGTTCATGTAATAGGCATATTGTTCCCTTTCGGTTTTGAATTTTAAAACAATCAATTCGAACAAAGCTTGTTTGGCATGCCCGTAACCAAAATCGCGATTGACATTTTTATAATTCGTTTCCATGGTTTGCAATTGGTGTGCATCTGCCAGTAATTTGTATATCGCAAAAACATTACAAGTTTCTGGATTTTTAGGATCTTCGAGGAGCGTACTGTCGGTTTCGATACCCATCACTTGTTTGCGCATGGTTTTGTCATCCAAAAAAATATTGATCAGGTTGTTTGCCGATTTGCTCATTTTCCCGCCATTGGTTCCGGGAACATATTTGGTATCTTCTTGAATGTAGGATTCAGGTAAAACAAATGTTTCTCCCATTTGGTTGTTGAAACGGGCGGCGACATCCCTAGCCATTTCAATGTGTTGTAACTGGTCTTTGCCAACGGGAACAAACTGGGCGTCATACAATAAAATATCCGCCGCCATCAGCATTGGATAGCTAAACAGTCCGGCATTAACATCTTCCAACCGATCGGATTTGTCCTTAAAAGAATGCGCTAAAGTCAACCGCTGGTACGGAAAAAAACAACTCAAATACCAAGACAATTCTGCGGTCTGTGGCACATCCGATTGTCGGTAGAAAACGACCTTATCGGTATTTAAACCACACGCCAGCCAAGCAGCAGCAGTACTGTAAGTGTTAGCCCGCAGCGTTGCGCCATCTTTAATTTGTGTCACCGAATGCAAATCGGCTATGAAAAGAAACGAATCATTTTCTGATTGGTTTGACAATGTGATAGCGGGGATTATTGCGCCCAGTAGATTGCCCAAATGTGGAGTTCCTGTGCTTTGTATGCCGGTGAGTATTTTTGCCATGGTCTTTTATTGACCACAAATATAATAAGATTTAAATTTTGTAATTCATTTGATAGTGGCCATTCCGCAAATTCTTTTCAAAATCTAATCTTTAACAATAAATCACCAGCCGATTGTGTATTTTTGATGTTATGAAAATAATTAAAATGATTTTCTGGATACTATGGCGGACTTGGTTCTATCTGATGATGGGCATTCCGATTTTAGTGATGTTGCCGTTTTTGGTGGTGTCTATTCTTAAAGAAAAGTGGTATCCCTATTTTTTTATTATGGCAAGAGTCTGGGCCAAATGCATATTGTATGGCTCCGGATTTTATTATAAAGTAGAAAGAGCCCAAGTATTAGCACCAAAACAAAGTTATATGCTGGTGGCCAACCATACTTCCATTGCCGACATTATGCTGATGCTAGCTATTACCAGAAACCCTTTTGTGTTTGTGGGAAAAAAATCATTGGCTAAAATTCCGGTGTTTGGATTTTTCTACAAGCGTACTTGTATTTTAGTCGACAGAAACAGTTCTAGGAGCCGAATGGCCGTTTTTAATCATGCGCAAAGAAGGATCAAGCAAGGATTAAGCATTTGTATTTTCCCTGAAGGAGGTGTTCCGGAAGATGAATCGATGTTGCTCGATGAGTTTAAAGACGGTGCTTTTCGACTGGCCATTGAGCACCAGATTCCAATTGTTCCGATTACATTTGCCGACAACAAGGAACGATTTTCGTATACTTTTTTTAGTGGAAGTCCGGGTTTGATGCGTGCAAAAGTACATCGATTTGTCGAAACCACTGCAAAAACGGTAGAAAGCAAAAAAGACATTAAAGCGGCCAAAGAGACGGTCTGGGAAATCATTTATCATCAACTTCAAATGTTTCAAAAACAAAAAAAGAGCACAGAAAAGATGGTGTAGTACGGGAAATCCTTGCTTGGTTTGGGTTTGCGATTTTAGATAAATTGACTGTCACACGAGTAAGAGTTGCTTAAGAGCACAAAAAAACCCGAAGAATATCGGGTTTAAGAGTTTACGAATTGTTTTCTTTGATTCGTATTTTAATTTTTTGTTCCAATTCATCGGCCAATTCCGGATTGTCTTTGATCAAAGCTTTAACAGCATCTCGACCTTGCCCCAATTTGGTTTCTCCGTAGCTGAACCAAGAACCCGCTTTTTTAACGATTTCAAATTCGACGGCCAGATCTAAAATCTCACCCGTTTTAGAAATCCCTTCCCCATACATAATGTCAAATTCGGCAATTTTAAAAGGTGGCGCTACTTTGTTTTTGACTACTTTTACCTTAGTTCTATTACCCACCACGTTTTCGCCATCTTTAATTTGTGAAGAACGGCGAATATCTAAACGAACTGAAGCGTAAAATTTCAATGCATTTCCGCCTGTAGTTGTTTCAGGATTTCCGAACATTACGCCAATTTTTTCTCTCAACTGGTTGATGAAAAATACCGTACAATTGGTTTTGCTAATTGTTCCGGTTAATTTTCTTAAGGCCTGCGACATCAATCGGGCATGAAGCCCCATTTTAGAATCACCCATTTCTCCTTCAATTTCACTTTTTGGAGTTAAGGCAGCCACCGAGTCAATGACCACAATGTCAATGGCTCCAGAACGAATCAGGTTTTCGGCTATTTCTAGTGCTTGTTCTCCGTTGTCTGGCTGAGACATAATTAAATTTTCAATATCTACGCCGAGTTTCTCTGCATAGTTTCTGTCGAAAGCATGTTCGGCATCAATAAAGGCGGCAATACCTCCGGCTTTTTGTGCTTCTGCGATCGCATGGAGGGTAAGCGTGGTTTTTCCGGAAGACTCCGGACCGTATATTTCTATAACTCTCCCCTTAGGATAACCGTTAACACCCAAGGCCAAATCGAGACCTAATGACCCGGAGGAAATGGTTTCTAATTCTTCCACGGCTTTATCGCCCATTTTCATCACCGTTCCTTTTCCGTAGGTTTTGTCTAATTTATCAAGTGTTAGTTGTAACGCTTTTAATTTTGCTTCTTTTTCTGAACTCATCTTTTCCTTCATTTATATTGCACTTATTTTTCGTAAAAATAGTTCTTTTTTTTCATGTGACAAAAGTAGAAATTGACGTTTACAATATTCTTTCTGTACTATTTGTTGTTGTTTTTTCACGAAAATAAAGCAATGTCCTTTTTGTTTACTAGCCCTTAGTTTTTGAAAATAAACAACCCAATGGTGTAAGGCTTCAAAATAATTTGTATCGAAAGGAATATCGGGTTGTTTTTTATTTTTTGTAAAAACGAATTGTTTCAATAATACTTTTTCAAACCTAACGATAAAATAAATTTTCCAAATGCAGTTTTTCTGTAACAACTGTTAAATTTAAAGGTCTTTAACGGAGGGTTGTCGGGTTGCATTAGTAGCGTTATTTTAAGAAAAATTTATTTCTTACTTTTGTGAGGTAATTTTAAAAAATGGAAAAAATCATTTCGTATCCAATATCTTTTGTAGCCATGCTGCTTTTTCTCTTGGTATTGATTGTTTTTCATCCTATCCAATGGGTTTGTTTTAATTTTATCGGTTACACAGCGCATAAAAGAAGTGTCGATTACCTCAACTTTTGTTTATTGAGAATTGGCCAGCTGCTGGGAACGACTTTTAGGATTGAAAACCGGGAGATGCTACCAGAAGACGTGCCTTTGATATTTGTATCAAACCATCAAAGTTTATACGACATCATTGGAATTATCTGGTTTTTAAGAAAGTTTCACCCCAAATTTGTCAGCAAACAGGAATTGGCCAAAGGGATACCGAGTGTGTCTTACAACCTAAGGCACGGGGGTTCTGTAATAATTGACAGAAAAGATCCGAAACAAGCCATACCGGTAATCAAAAAACTTGCAGAATATATTGAACTCCACCATCGTTCAGCGGTTATCTTTCCCGAAGGAACAAGAAGCAGAACTGGAGTTCCAAAAGAATTTGCGCAAAGCGGCATCAAAATATTATGTAAATATGCCCCCTCAGCTTATGTGGTTCCGCTGACAATTAACAATTCTTGGAAATTTGTTAAATACGGGTTTTTCCCTTTTGGTCTGGGAAATCGCCTTACCTTTACAGTGCACAAACCACTACCCATTAAAGACTTTTCATTTGAAGAAATTATGGAAAGAACCCAAAAAGCAGTGGTGCAATCGATAAAAATATAAATTTAGTAAAATGTCAATAAAAAATATTCGGCTAGAAGTGATGCAGTTTTTAGAAAACAAGGTGGAAGGGTTTATGGATCAGTACCTGATTCCCGTTGAAAAAATATGGCAGCCTTCCGATTTTTTACCCAATTCCGAAAGTGATACTTTTTTTGAAGAGGTAAAGGAACTAAGAGAGTTAGCCAAGGATTTACCGTATGATTTTTGGGTAGCAATGGTAGGCGACACCATTACCGAAGAAGCCCTACCGACCTATGAATCCTGGCTGATGGATGTGGACGGCGTCGATAATGTTGAGCGAAACGCTTGGTCAAAATGGGTGCGTCAATGGACGGGAGAGGAAAACCGCCACGGCGACTTACTCAACAAATATCTGTATCTGTCCGGACGCGTTAACATGCGTGAAGTAGAAATGACCACACAACATTTGATCGCTGACGGGTTCGATATTGGCACCGGAAGAGATCCTTACAAAAATTTTGTTTATACTTCTTTTCAGGAATTGGCAACTTACATTTCTCATAACCGAGTATCGCAACTGGCAAAAAGTTATGGCGACAACAAACTGTCAAAAATGTGTAAAATGATTGCCGGAGATGAAATGCGGCACCACCATGCTTACAGTGAATTTGTGACCCAAATTTTCAAAGTAGATCCGAGCGAAATGATGCTGGCGTTTAATTATATGATGAAGCAGAAAATCATAATGCCCGCAGGTTTTTTAAGGGAATCGGGTCAGAAAATAGGAGCTGCTTTTGAACAATTTTCCAATTCTGCGCAGCGTATAGGTGTGTACACCGCAAGTGACTATGTCGACATCATGCAAAAATTAATAGAAAAATGGGAAATCGACAAAATTTCCAACCTAACGGACGAAGCAGAAAAAGCGCGTGAGTATTTGATGAAATTACCAGCCAGAATGGCTAAAGTTTCAGAAAGATTAGTAATTCCACAAGACTCTTTCGTTTTTAAATGGGTCGAGCCTGCCATCGCGGGATAGGTTTATAAAAATATAAAGTAGTAAAAATGTTGAATTTGAAATTCAGCATTTTTTTTTAATCCAAAGTAATAATGACAGTAGCAGCTAGTATTTCTAACACCATTCTTTTTGTCAAACAAAAATTGGAAAAGGCAGAAGGCGGTCACGATTGGTTTCACATTGAACGGGTTTATAAGAACGCGCTGTTGATTGCGAAAGAAGAGACGTGTGATATAGAGGTTGTAGTATTGGGCGCGTTGTTGCATGACATAGCCGATAGTAAATTTCACAATGGCGATGAAAGTATCGGACCCCAAACCGCACGAACTTTCTTGGCATCAGAAAAAGTTTCGGAAGAAACCATACAACATGTCATTGCGATTATAGAAAACATCTCCTACAAAGGAGGTAATTTCGAAAAAAAGTTCCATTCCAAAGAACTCGATATTGTTCAAGATGCAGATCGGTTAGACGCATTGGGTGCGATTGGCATCGCGAGAGCGTTCAATTATGGTGGATTTAAAAACCGAGTCCTACACGATCCTGCCATTTTACCCAAAACCGGAATGAGTAAGGAGGAATATAAAAACAGCGAATCCCCAACACTAAATCATTTTTATGAAAAGTTATTGCTTTTAAAAGACAAAATGAATACAGAGGCAGGAAAACAAATCGCCGCCAATCGTCATTTATTTATGGAAACTTTCCTTTCGCAGTTTTATGCAGAATGGGAGGGAAGGAAATAAAAAAGTCTCAATTCTTAAGTTTCAGGACTTTTCATAAAGTCAATTTTAGAATTTGCTTCTTCTTTCCTTTTTGTCCTAACAAGAAAACTGAATCTCCACAAGGTTTTCCGTAAGCGACCATGAAAGGCACCTCATTTTCTTTGTCATCCAACACTTCACGGTAATCAAAATCACCGTTTTCATCCACCTTAATTACATTTAAATTAGAACGCTTCGGACTGGCTTCTTTAAATTCTATTCTGTCTCTTCTAATTTTTCTTACCTTCTCGCCGGTGTTTATAAAAAAATAAGCGCTCCCTGCTTTTGCTGTCGAAGTGTAAGAGAAATAAGGGTTGAGGGCTCCCGAGTCCTGGCGTTTATTTATATTTCGAGCCCAGACAATATCGCCGCTGGTGTCAATTTTTGCAGTAATGATATCGTCATAATGGTAGGTGGTGCTTTGGTAACTTCCCTGAGGCGTAGAAACGTAATTGGTTACGATATAAAATTCTTCTGCATTCAATATAATTTCATTCTGGGTGGTAACTATGATTTTTTTGAATGATACATTTTTCAACTCTTTGTTTTTGTCTTTTCCGTATTTGTCAATCATGAACTGCTCTGTAAACTTATTGAATTTGGTTTTCTGAATAGAAAGCGTGGTTGGATCTAATTCAAAATAACTAATTCCTTTAAACCGATTGTCATTTCGGTCTGAATAAAAACCGATACAAGTCAACCTGTTCTGAAAAATGATTATTTTAAGTGATGCAGCATAATGTTCGTCGGTATCGAAAACCTGGGTTTTTTCGTCGTTGTTCGTAATTCGGGTCAATTCATACTGATACCGACCACCGTCTTCTTTCTTTTTAGCTTCATCAGTCTTGACTTTACCCAAAAGGTATAAAGTGTTTCCGTCTTTAGACACGTCAATGTCTTCATAAATAAATCTTTTATCTTTTATGTCTCTTTTAAAGGTATGGTCAATCTTTTGGTTTAAGGCACTATCAAATAAGTAAAGTTTGTGAGTTTCATTTTTTCTATCCTTGATGTCAACAGTGACGGCAAATGCAGTCTTGTCTTCATTAACAATCATTGATGCTCCTGAATCTCCGTCATAGCGCAAATTCCCTCCAATTCCGCTCATGCTCATGCCTGTTTTTTGTACTTGATCTGAGTCAATTCTAAAAAGTTCCTTTGACGTAAAGTTAAAATCGTTAATGCCCGAAGTTAATCCGTTACAGATATAAGCTTTCTCAGTTTTATCATATACATATTCGATCATGTTGATTTGTTGGTCGTGCATTACGATACCTAAAATTTTTCCACGAACAGTCTTGTCTCCTTTTTTTTGTTTGCTTTCATATTCGTATTCTTTCACAAGTTTCAAATTGGAATCATAATGTTCGAAATAGTAGCCTTGTCCCGACAAAAACACACCGCCTTGGTAAGAACGAACAACTACAACTCCGCCATTGCCATCTTCTTCAACCAATTGAATGTTTGAATGCTTATACTCATCTTTAAAAAGTTCGCTTTTGGTAATTTTAACTGGAATCTCTTGTGCAAAAGCAAAATAGGACAGCATTAAAAATGCTACATAAATTAGAGTTTTTTTCATTTGGTTTTGCGTTCTGGTTTTAAATATTATACGAATATCGCTACTTTTACATGGCGGCGAAATTTTTTCTGTATAATTTTACTGTATAGCGACTTTTAAAAGGCAATTATTTTTGAATCGCGTGTTTTTACTCAACGAGCCGACGCTGCGACTGATCAATGAATTGCTTCCACACTAATTGTATTCAGAATATGCAATTCAAAAGTATTTGAATTTATTTGAAAGCGGTCAATATCTCTTAATTTTTTAGAAACGATACAGCATTTTTTGGCAGAAAACACTATTGCAAATCAAAGAACAACAAGAATAAGCGCTTTTTCTTAGAACAATTAAATTCCTTTAAAATTTGCTTT
>JACMOK010000058.1 GCA_014378065.1 Flavobacterium sp. | reverse complement strand
GTGACCTCGGAGGGGTTCGAACCCCCAACCATCAGAGCCGAAATCTGATATTCTATCCAGTTGAACTACGAGGCCTGTATTATTTTTACACTAAAAGTTTTTTTACTAGCGCTGAGATGGTTTTTCCTTCAGCTGTTCCGCCCAATTGTGCCGCAGCCAAACCCATCACCTTGCCCATGGCGGCAATCCCAGTTGCACCAGTGTCTGCAATTATTTTAGCAATGACCGCTTCCACTTCAGCTTCGCTTAATTGGGCAGGCAAAAATTTCTCTATCACTGCAATTTGTGCCAATTCCGGTGTTGCCAAATCCAAACGGTTTTGCTCTGTAAATATCTTGGCACTGTCTTTACGCGTTTTTACAAGTTTTTGGAGCAATTTAATTTCATCCTCGGTGGTGATCTCTTCTTTGCTTCCTGTAGCGGTCTGCGCCAAAAGTATTTCCGACTTTATGGCTCTTAAAGCTTCTAAAGTAACTGTATCTTTGGCTCTCATGGCGGTTTTTATTTCCTCCATGATTTGAATGGATAAGCTCATTGTATCGGTTTTATTCGTTGATTCGTTAATTATACTAGCAACACTTGCCCCGGATGGCAGTGGAAAGCTCCCTGTCGAGAATAGAATTAGTTAGATTCATCTTTTAAAGGGACTTGCAACATACAGCCGGAAAAAGGCACAAATTAGCTGAATGCAAATATAAAAAAATAACCCGAAAACTTAAGAAAATTTTCGGGTTATCACGCACTTGATTTGAGTTAATTAATCAACGTTGTCGTGTAAGAAAGAGTTGTTAGAACGCAATTGAACATCGTCGTTACTGTCAGTTCCTAGTGAAGTCCTTGATTTATTATTGCTTAGCGGCGCACTACTCAAGTCGATTCCCGATCTTTTATATGCAGGTTCCTTTTCAAGTTCATCCATGCGCGATGGGTTGTTATGAAATTTATAATTAAAATCTTTTAACTTTCTTCTTCTTTCATCAGCTCTGAATTTTAGAGTGTCTTCAATTGACATTTCCATCGGCGATACCTCTTCAAAAGCAGAAGAAAAGTTAGATACTTCCGTAATTTTTTTCATTGTGATTTTCAATTCCTCGGCGATTGGTTCGGTCGCAATTTCAATAGGTTTAGAATTAAGCAACTCATTTTCTACTTCCATGTATTCCTCCAGAGAGTATTTAATGATGCCATTCTCTATCAATTCTGTCATCGGCACCATCTCAACTGGTTGGTGGACTACAATGTTTTTGGTTTCCGCAGTAAGTTCGAAAAGAATTTTATTTTCGTCTATAAAAGGAACTGTTTCTGGCCGTGCCAACGGCAAATCAAAAGTAAAGGCGACTTGCTCTTCTTTAACCTCGATATGATTGACTACTTTAATCTCTTTTACATCGTTTACTACCGGAGCGGTAAATGAAAAATCAGTTGTTTTTTCTGGAGAAACAATTTCAAAAGTAACATCAAGATTTTTTATGAACTGCGAAATCACTATGAGTTCGTTTTCATTTAGGATGGGTTCCTGTACTGAAGGCAAAATATCGTCCATCAATTCAAAAACAATTTTTTTATCTGTATTTGGAGTATTAGTTTCTTTATCAAATTGAAAAGCAGCTAAGATTTTGTTGCTCAAATCTCGTTCTAATTTTTGTTCCCCATCCAACGAATGAATGATTTTTTTTGGTTCGGTATTTACAATTTCGTTTTGTTGCTCTACATTAAATCCGGTAGCAATTATGGTTACTGCGATAGAATCTCCTAGCGTCTCATCGTCACCCACACCCATAATAATATTAGCGTTAAAGCCCGCTTCTGTTTGAATGTGATCGTTGATTTCTCCAATTTCGTCAATTGTAATTTCATTGGTTCCTGATACGATCAGCAACAATACGTTTTTGGCTCCAGAAATTTTATTGTCGTTTAACAACGGTGAGTCCAATGCAGAAACAATTGCTTCTTTGGCGCGATTCTCACCGATGGCGGTTGCAGATCCCATGATCGCGGTACCACTATTGGATAACACGGTCTTGGCATCTTTTAAATCGATGTTTTGCGTATAGTGGTGCGTAATGACTTCGGCAATTCCTCTGGATGCCGTAGCCAACACTTCATCTGCTTTCGAAAACCCCGCTTTGAAACCCAAGTTTCCATATACCTCTCTTAACTTGTTGTTGTTGATAACGATCAGGGAATCGACTTGCTTTCTCAATTTCTCAACGCCCAATAAGGCCTGGTCTTGGCGTACTTTCCCTTCAAATTGGAAAGGAATGGTCACGATACCGACCGTCAGAATATCTTTTTCTTTGGCCAATTGTGCAATTACCGGAGCAGCACCCGTTCCGGTTCCGCCACCCATTCCCGCAGTAATGAAAACCATTTTGGTATTGCTGTCGAGCATTTTTTCAATTTCGGAAATGCTTTCTATGGCAGATTGTTGTCCCACTTCTGGATTTGCGCCTGCACCAAGGCCTTCCGTTAAATGCATCCCCAATTGTATTTTATTCGGAACAGAACTGTTTTGCAAGGCTTGCGCATCAGTATTGCAGACGATAAAATCTACTCCTTTAATTCCTTGTTTGAACATGTGGTTAATGGCATTACTTCCGCCGCCGCCAACGCCAATTACCTTAATCACATTGGATTGGTTTTTTGGTAAATCAAACGAAATACTTCCAAAATCTGAGTTGCTTTCCATACTATTTGTTTTTTGATATTCTTATTCTATTTTTTGCGGCGAATGCCCTTACTCTGCGTTATCTAAAAAATCCTTGATCTTATCGACATACTTGTCAAAAAAGGAACGCCGGATTTTGGTTTCGGTTGATTCGGGCTTGGCGTGGGCTTCGGCAATCACCAATTCTCGCTCCATCACTACCGTCTCTTCTTCTTTGGTTTCTGGAATCACCAAAGGCTCGAAAGTTCGTTCGTTTTTGAAGGAAACTTTTTCAGGAACAACAGTAGTTTCAAATTTAACTGCACTCTGGGTTTTATTCTCAATGCTGTTCATAACCAATCCGACTGCCGTAGCATAAAGAGGGCTGGAAATTTCCTCGTCAGAGTTTCCTGCCAAATGCTCGTTTGGATACCCTATTCTGGTATCCATTCCGGTAATGTATTCTACCAATTGTTTGATGTGATTTAATTGCGCACCGCCACCTGTCAATACAATTCCGGCAATTAACTTTCGACGCGGATCTTCGTGTCCGTACGCCTTTATTTCGGCAAAAACCTGTTCAACGATTTCAACAACGCGGGCATGGATAATCTTAGAAAGGTTTTTTAAAGATATTTCTTTGGGTTCTCTTCCTCTTAATCCAGGAATAGATACAATTTCATTGTCTTTATTTTCTCCCGGCCACGCCGATCCGAATTTAACTTTCAGTAGTTCGGCCTGTTTTTCAATGATAGAACATCCTTCCTTGATATCGTCTGTGATCACATTTCCACCGAAAGGAATCACCGCGGTATGGCGAATGATCCCGTCTTTAAAAATGGCCAGGTCTGTTGTTCCACCGCCAATATCGATCAAGGCTACACCGGCTTCTTTTTCTTCCTGACTCAAAACTGCATCGGCAGACGCTAATGGCTCTAGGGTCAATCCTGACAATTCAATTCCAGAACTCTGGATGCATCGTCCCACATTCCGTATAGAAGATGCTTGTCCGACCACCACATGAAAACTGCTTTCGAGTCTTCCACCATACATTCCGATAGGTTCTTTGATATCGGATTGTCCATCAATCTTAAATTCTTGGGGTAGCACGTGGATGATTTCTTCCCCAGGAAGCATCGCCAGTTTGTGCACCTGGTTGATCAACAGATCAATATCTTTTCCACCAATTACTTCTTCAGGGTTGTTCCTGCTGATGTAGTCGCTGTGCTGGATACTGCGAATGTGCTGGCCCGCAATTCCGACCACCACGTCCTTAATTTTATAGCCTGAATTGTTTTCCGCTTCCATGATGGCTTGCTGAATAGAATGAATGGTCTGGGTGATATTATTGACTACGCCCCGAGCCACACCCAAACTTTTGGATTTTCCAACACCCAAAATTTCGAGTTTCCCATACTCGTTTCTTTTGCCGATCATTGCAACAATTTTAGTTGTCCCAATGTCTAAACCTACTGCAATGTTTTCTTTTTCCATACTCTATTATTTAGTGCACACCACTTGCTGCGTAAACTTAAGATTGATTCTTTTGTAATGGTACAACGAACTGTCTAAAACTGCTTTTTGATAAAAGGCTTTGTAGTTGTTGAATTTTCGTTCGACGTTGACCGTTTTTCCAAATTCGATTTCATAATTAAAATTCCTACAACGCATTTTTAAACTGCCTTTCGGCAAAACCTGTATGCCAATGATGTTTTTTTTCAAAAACCCATCGTCGTAAACAAATCGTAACAATTTGTCTATTTCCTCTTTATTTTCTTTGTTAATTTCCCCCGAAACAATTGGAACTCTTGCGGTAAATTCTTCAGACAGCGGCATTATATTTCCCTGATAGTCAATATAAAACGAACCGCTTTCATTAAACACTCTCGCTATCGGTGTTTTTTGCTTCACCACAGCTTTTAGGACCCCATCAATGCTTACAGAAACTTCAGATTTTTCAATCATCGGGTTTGTGTTGATGGACTCCTCCAACTTGTTCAAATCTAATTTATCTTTTTGAATGCTTTGCGCGTCTTTTTTATTTTCTATTAACAATTTATTAACCGTTTCTGATTTTATAAACGGACTGTTTTCATCGAGAAAAACAACCATCGATTTGGTCAGTTTCCGGTGTTCATTTCGCATCGCAGTGAAAGAATACAAAATACCCAACACAATGAACATCAGCATCAATCGAATATTGGTCCAGTTAACTATTTTCATATTAGTGCTTTTTTAATTGAGGCTACCATTTCTCCGATATCGCCAGCGCCAATCGTTATGATAATTTTGGCGTCGCTTGTTAGGATAGTAGAAATCAGATCCGCTTTTAGTACCAATTTTTTGTTGGTATTCGTCATTTTATCCATCAACCATTGCGACGTTATACCCGCTATCGGCAATTCGCGCGCGGGGTAGATATCAAGCAAAATCACTTCATCAAAATCCGACAAACTTTTGGCAAAATCATCAGCAAAATCTTTAGTTCTGCTAAAGAGGTGCGGTTGAAAAATAGCAAGTACTTTTTGACCTGGATACAATTCAGAAACAGCCTGATGTACCGCGTTTATTTCTGTGGGATGGTGCGCATAATCATCAATATATACCAAATCAGCAGTTTTGATTTGATACGAAAATCGTCTTTTTATGCCCCGGAACGAAAATAAGGCTTTAGCAATGTCTTCGTTTGAGACGCCGAAAGTTTTTGCCATCGCCAAAGCCATTAACGCATTGGTCAAGTTGTGTTTTCCAGGCAAGCCAAATCGCAAATCTTTAAGCCGTTCGGTTGGCGTCTGCACATCAAAAACATACTGACTGTTTACTATTCTGATATTGTCTGCTTTAAAATCTGCGTCTTCATTTACCGCCACGGTAATGCCTTCTAATGGCAAATCCCGCGCGACAAACAATTTATTTTTATCGGCCACCTTACCGGCAAATTCCCGAAAAGATGCCTCTATGCTGGCCTTGTCTCCATAAATGTCCAAATGGTCCGCATCGGTTGAAGTGATGCAAGCAATATTGGGATGCAGGTGCAGGAACGAGCGATCAAATTCATCGGCTTCAACCACCGTGATTGTTTTTCCGCTTCCGATCAAATTAGAATTATAATTTTCTACAATTCCCCCAATAAAAGCAGTAACATCGGCGCCACTTTCAAACAGTATATGGCCCAATATGCTGGAGGTAGTTGTTTTTCCATGCGTTCCGGCAACAGCAAAGCAGAATGTGTCTTTGGTGATGATGCCCAACACTTCGGCACGTTTCTTCAACTGAAAATCCCTTTCGAGAAAGTAGTTCCATTCGGCATGGGTTTTGGGAACGGCAGGCGTGATAATCACCAACGTATTCTCTTGGTAGAAATCTTTTGGAATCAAATTGATGTTGTCTTCAAAATGAATCGCTATACCTACACTTTGCATTTCCTTGGTGAGTTCGGTTTCGGTCTTGTCATAGCCCGAGACTGTTTTGCCAATGGCTTTAAAATAGCGCGCCAAAGCACTCATTCCGATGCCTCCGATTCCGATGAAATAGACGTTATGGATTTGGTTTAGATTCATTTGTTTTGCCCAAAAAGGCGTTAAGACTAAAGGTTTATTGTATTAATTTTATAATTTCTTCAACAATTTCATGGGTTGCATCTGGCTTTCCCAGGCGCTTTATATTTTCAGACAGCTCTTTTTGAAGCTGGGCATCGGCTAATAAATTATTAAAAACAGTACTAAATTGCGTATCCAATTCTACTTCTCTAAGCAATAATGCTCCCTTTTGATCCACGATCGCCATGGCATTTTTGGTCTGATGGTCTTCTGCTACATTGGGCGAAGGAATAAAAATCACGGGTTTTCCTACCAAACACAATTCTGAAACCGAGGAAGCCCCTGCTCGCGAAATGACGATATCGGCTGCCGCATAAACCAAATCCATCCTGTCAATGAATGCAGCAACTTGCAGGTCTTGGTGATCGGAAAAATGTTTGTATTCTTCCAAATAAAATTTACCACATTGCCAAATCACCTGCACATTTTGCGAGGCAAAATTCACAATTTCCTTTGCAATAAGTTGGTTGATTCTTCTTGAACCCAAACTTCCGCCGAGTACCAAAAGTGTTTTCTTATCGGGATTTAAATTGAAAAACAACAGGGCTTCCTGTCTCTTATTTTCAATTCCTATCAAATCCTGGCGCACGGGATTTCCGGTTAATTTCATTTTATATTTTGGGAAAAATCGCTCCAGATTTTCATAAGCCACACAGATCTTATTGGCCCTACTCGCCAGGAGCTTATTTGTGATTCCTGGATAAGAATTCTGTTCTTGAATCAAAGATGGAATTCCTGCAATGGCAGCTACCTGTAATAATGGGCCACTTGCAAATCCGCCGGTTCCGATGACTACATTGGGTTTAAAATCTCTTAAGATGGTTCGGGCTCTCAACAAACTTGAAATTAGTTTTACTGGAAACAATGTATTGTCAAAAGTCAGCCTTCTTTGCAGACCTGCTATCCAAAGCCCTTTAATTTTGTAGCCGGCCTGGGGCACTTTTTGCATTTCCATTTTATCATTGGCGCCCACAAACAAAAATTCGGCATCGGGAAAACGCAATTTTAATTCATTTGCAATTGCAATGGCAGGATAGATGTGTCCTCCTGTACCGCCGCCACTTAATATGAATTTTAACTTGGTCATGTTATATTTTGCTACAAACGCGCTATTAATTAAAAATGGCTTATTTACCAAAAACTGCCTTCATCGGATTAGACTGATCTTTAATAGAATAGCCGTGGGACTTTTCCAATTCTTCTTCTTTCAAAGCGGCTTCGGCTGCTGATTCACGCAAAATTTGTGCGTCGATCATCCTCCTTAAAGTTTCTTTCCGCGTTTCCTTTTCGACTTTTTCGGCGGCCACCTCCTCTTCTTTTTTGGTCACGCCGATAATGATGCCCAATGCGATGCAAGTCATCCAAATTGAACTTCCACCACTACTGATCAAGGGTAAAGTTTGTCCGGTGACCGGCAACAACTCTACGGCCACTGCCATATTGATTAAAGCTTGAAACACTATCGGAAATCCGACACCCACCACAACCAATTTTCCAAAAAGCGAATTGGCTTTGTGAGCTGCAACGATAAATCGGAAGAACAGCAGCAAGTATAAACCCAAGACTAAAAATCCACCTATCAATCCGTATTCTTCGACAATGATGGCATAAATAAAATCGGACGAAGATTGTGGTAAAAAGTTTTTTTGCACGCTTTTTCCCGGACCTAAGCCTTGAATGCCTCCGGACGCAATAGCGATTTTAGCTTTTTCGATTTGGTAATCGTCTTCATCGGGCTTGTCTGTGGTGAAATTTTCAAGCCTACTTTCCCAGGTTTTTACCCTGCTAAAAAACTTAGCATCAGGAAAAACTTTACTGACCAATATAAAAAAGGTAAAAGCGACGAGTCCGGCACCAATAATCAATCCGATATATTTTAATGGATATTTCCCAACAAAGACTAACATCAACACCATTGAAAACATCAGTGCAGCGGTAGAGAAATTGGAAGGAAGAATGAACATTAGGGTAATGAAAACCGGAAGCCAAAGCTCCCACAACGAATTTTTAAACGTAATGGGTGTTTCTCTTTTTTTCGACAAATAGCGGGCAACAAAAACCATGAGTACTATAAAAGCCAAGGTCGAAGTCTGAAAAGTAATGCCGATAAACGGAACCTGAATCCAGCGACTAGCATTGGCACCCGCGATCACGGTTCCTTTGATCATCGTGTAAGCCAACAAAATCCAAACTATGGGCAATGCTATTTTTGAAATTGCTCTGAAATAATGATACGGTACTTTATGCACCCAATAAATAATCATAAAACCAATGCAAATGTGCGCAAAATGCTTGACGAGGTAGCCCAGCGTATTTCCTGTGCCATGTCCCATATAGGCCAGATTGCTGCTTGCACTAAAAACAGGCATAAACGAAAACAGTGCTAAGAGGGCCACGAAGGTCCAGATTACTTTGTCTCCTTTTAATTTGTTAATCAGTTGCATCATTTTTATTTTCTGTATTATTTATAATTTAAAATAGCGTAATCAAAATTATCTCGTTGAAGTTTGAACAACAAATTCTGAATCTTTGGTCCGTGGCCCTAGCCCTGATAGTAGCGAAAATCCTCGAAGAGATTGCAGCGTATAGCAGGTTCCCGGCTTCTATAAATTCTGCACGGCCATTTTAAATTGCTTGCCACGGTCTTCGTAATTTTCGAACAAATCGAAACTGGCACAAGCCGGAGAAAGCAACACAGCATCGCCTTTTTCTGTCAGTCGCTGCGCCATTTTTACGGCATCGTTCATCGAGTCAACTTCAATCATCACATCGACCACATTGCCGAAGGCATCGATGATTTTTTTATTGTCTACCCCAAGACAGATGATGGCTTTGACTTTTTCACGTACGAGCGACATGAGTTCGGCGTAATCGTTTCCCTTATCGACGCCACCCACAATCCAAACCGTTGGTGCAGTCATGCTGTCGAGCGCAAAAAACGTCGCGTTGACATTGGTGGCTTTAGAATCATTGATGTATTGCACATTTTGAATTTTCAACACCTTTTCCAAACGGTGTTCTACCCCTTGAAAGTTGGACAAGCTTTCGCGGATTGTCGCTTTTCGGATCTGCATCAGCTTGGCTACCGAGGTTGCTGCCATTGCATTTTTCATATTGTGCTTCCCTTCTAGCGCAATATATTCGGTCTCCATGATGAACTCTTCTTCGTTGATGTTTACTTCCATTTTGTTTTGTTTTATAAAGGCTCCTTTTTCGAAAGTTTTTGTCAGTGAAAAAGGAATTAATTGGGCTTTGGTTTTATGGTTTTGGAACCAGTCGGCGATTGCTGCATCATCGGCATCGTAGATGAGGAAATCGGCCTTTGTCTGGTTCATCGTTATTCTGAATTTTGAGTCGATGTATTTTTCATATTTGTATTCGTATCGATCTAAATGATCGGGACTAATATTAGTTATAATGGCAATATTCGGCTTGTATTTGACAATGCCGTCAAGTTGAAAACTGCTGAGCTCGAGCACATAGCAATCGTATTTATCTTCGGCAACCTGCCAGGCGAAACTCTTCCCGATATTGCCTCCCAGTCCGACATTGAGGCCCGCTGATTTTAACAAATGATAGGTCAGCATGGTAGTAGTCGTCTTTCCGTTGCTTCCCGTTATTCCGATGGTGGTAGCTTTGGTAAACGGTGCGGCAAACTCGATTTCAGAAATCACCGGGATTTTCTTGTCAACCAACTTCTTTACTATCGGCGATTTGTCTGGAATGCCCGGGCTTTTCATAACGATATCGGCATTTAAAATCTTCTTTTCGGTATGGGCTTCTTCTTCCCATTTGATTCCGTTGATCTCGAGTACTTCTTTGTAATGGTCTTTGATTTTGCCAAAATCAGAAACAAAAACCTCATAGCCTTTTTGCTTTCCGAGAATGGCTGTACCCACGCCACTTTCTCCACCTCCAAGAATTACGAGTCGCTTCATCTATCTTAATTTTAAAGTTACTATAGACAAAATGGCCAATAAAATTCCGACGATCCAAAAACGCGTTACGATTTTGCTTTCATGATAGCCTTTCTTCTGGTAATGGTGGTGCAAAGGCGACATCAAAAAAATACGCCTTCCTTCGCCAAAGCGCTTTTTGGTAAATTTGAAATAGCTTACTTGCATGACCACCGAGAAATTCTCGACCAGGAAAATGCCGCATAACAATGGAATGAGCAATTCTTTACGAACAGAAATCGCCAATACTGCTATAATTCCACCTATGGTTAAGCTACCGGTATCCCCCATGAATACTGATGCCGGATAGGAATTGTACCAAAGAAATCCGATTAAAGCGCCTACAAAAGCGGCAATAAAAACCGTCATTTCTCCCGAGTTGGGAATGTACATGATGTTAAGGTAGCTCGAGAAAATGATGTTTCCCGAAACAAAGGTAAAAATGCCCAGAGCCAAGACGGAGATCGCCGAAGTTCCGGCGGCCAGACCATCTATTCCATCGGTTAAATTGGCCCCGTTGGATACTGCCGTGATGATGAAAATAACAATCGGAATGAATACCAACCATGCCCAGTCTTCATAGCCCTCTCCTGTCCAAGCCAACAATTCGGCATAATCAAATTCGTTGTTTTTCAAGAATGGGATCGTGGTCGCTGTTGATTTTTCTTCTATGGCGGCTTGCGTGATAACGTTTTCGGTTTGTTGCAGGTCGATAGTTTTTGGCGTTTCCTTTCGTAGAGTAACTCCAGGATGCAAATACAAAACCGAGCCTACAATCAATCCCAGTCCCACTTGCCCTATCACTTTAAAGATACCTTTGAGTCCTTGTTTGTCTTTCTTGAAAATTTTGATGTAATCGTCGATGAAGCCAATCGTTCCCATCCAAAGTGTGGTCACTATCAGCAATAGAATATATATATTGTTTAGTTTGGCCAATAAAATGACCGGAATCAGTGTCGCTACAATGATAATCAGACCTCCCATTGTGGGCGTTCCCGCTTTCTGAGTTTGTCCGGCAAGTCCTAATTCTCTTACCGTTTCGCCAACTTGTTGGTTTTTTAGAAAGGCGATAATCTTCTTTCCATATATCGTAGAAATCATCAATGAAAGAATCACTGCCAGTGCTGAACGGAACGTAATGTACTGAAAAACGCCAGTGCCAGAAACATTCAATGTTTTGTGTAGGTATTCAAATAAATAATACAGCATAGGTTTTTATTTATTGAGTTGGATTAATAGTTCTTTTACGATCTGCATATCGTCAAAATCATAGCGAATCCCCTGAATTTCCTGGTAGGTTTCGTGTCCTTTGCCTGCTATAAGAATAATGTCATTTGGTGATGCCAGTTGACACGCCGTTTTGATGGCTTGTTTCCTGTCGGCAATAGAAATCGTTTTTTTATAATTCTGAGGTTCGACACCACTTTCCATTTCGGCAATGATATCATCTGGATTTTCGGTTCTTGGATTGTCAGAAGTAAGGATTGTTTTATCGCTTAAAGTGGAGGCAATATTTGCCATTATCGGTCTTTTGGTTTTGTCTCGATCACCACCACAACCAACGATCGTTATCAATTGTTCATTCTTAGTTCTAATATCATTGATGGTTTTGAGTACATTTTCCAAAGCATCAGGCGTATGAGCGTAATCAACAATTGCGGTAATTTTGTTTTGGGAAACAATAAATTGAAATCGACCCGAAACACTTTCCAATGATGATAACAATCGCAGCACTTCTAAGTGATCGAGTCCCAATTCGACCGCGGTTCCATAAATGGCCAATAAATTATATGCATTGAATGTTCCGATTAATCGCACCCAAACTTCATTGTCATTGACTTTTAACAACAAGCCCGACAATTGGTTTTCTAGAATTTGAGCTTTATAATTGGCATAGGTTTTTAGCGCATAAGTCAATTTTCGGGCATAGGTATTCTGCAACATCACTATTCCATTTTTGTCGTCAATGTTAGACAACGCAAAGGCCGACTTGGGCAAATGGTCGAAGAACGATTTTTTCACATCGCGGTATTCGGCAAATGTCGGATGATAATCCAAATGATCGTGTGTCAAATTGGTAAATACACCCCCAACAAAATTCAAGCCTTCGGTTCTTTTTTGGTGAATGCCATGCGAACTGACTTCCATAAAACAATATGCTACCCCAACCGCGTTCATTTCTGCCAAATAGCGGTTGATGGTGATTGAATCTGGTGTAGTGTGGGTCGCTTTATATTCGGTATCGTTGACTAGTATTTTTACGGTGGAGAGCAAACCAACTTTGTACCCTGCCTTTTTGAAGAGTTGGTAAAGTAAAGATGCCACAGTGGTTTTGCCATTGGTTCCGGTAATGCCAATCAACTGTAAATTTTGCGATGGATTTCCGAAATAATTTGATGCCAAGAATGCCAAGGCGGTATTCGTATCTTTGACTTGAATGTAAGTAACGCCATTGGAAATACTATCCGGAAATTGCTCACAGACAATTGCGACTGCTCCGGACTGAATGGCTGTTTCAATGTAATCATGCCCGTCTGAAACAGTGCCGCGAATGGCTACAAAAACATCATCGCCCCCAATATTCCTAGAGTCGAAATCTAAGCTATTGACCGCAATCTCGGTTGTGCCTTTCACGGCTTCAATGGCGACTTTATACAATATGTCTTTTAGAATAATCACGATAATTCTAGGATTAGGATGGTGTTTTTATCTAAATTTTGGCCTGCTTGTACCGATTGGCTTTTTACCTTTCCGATGCCAATTACTTTAACTTTAACACCCAAATTACCGAGTAATGCCACGGCATCCATCCCCGACATTCCTTTTAAATTGGGTATGACTTTCTGCTTCTGCTGCACTTTGGTGTAATAATTAGCATAATTGGTCTCTTGAACAGTATTCCTTTTATTGAGGTTTTTGATCTCATTGGTTGATGGTGCATCGGTAAAAATCTTTTGCGCAATGCGTTTGAAAACCGGACCCGCCACATCAGCGCCATAGTAATTATTTTTAGAAGTATTGGGTTCGTGCACAACAACAATACAGGAGTATTTGGGCTGATCTGCGGGAAAATAACCTACAAAAGAGGAAATGTAATGTTTCTCTACACCATCTTTCCTGTTGTAATTGGCCTGCGCCGTTCCTGTTTTTCCTGCCATCGAAAAATCTTTTGAATACAATTTCGATCCGGTTCCTTTTTTTACGACGTTTTTTAAAACCGCTTGTAATTTCAGAATGGTTTCTGGGGAACATACTTTCGGATTGATCACTTCTTTATTGTATTTTTTGATGGTTTTATTCCACTCCTTAATTTCGGTTACAAATTGTGGTTTTACCATTTCCCCATTGTTGGCTACCGAATTATAAAAGGTTAATGTTTGCAACGGCGTAATCGAAACACCGTAACCAAATGCCATCCACGGTAAAGAAATGGCACTCCAATTTTTATCGCCAGGCTGAGGAATGTAAGGTTTGCCTTCGCCTTGAATAGACAATCCCAAAGGTTTATTGAGACCATAACTATTGAGATGATTAACAAACTGAGCGGGATCGTTTTTATAATTGTTGTAAACGGCTTGTACCATAACAGTGTTCGAAGAAACTTCAAAACCGCGTGCCAACGAAATTTTTCCGTAGCCACCCTCATGGGAATCGCGAACTTTTTTACCAGAATAAGTGATAATGCCGCCTTGACTGTCGAATACCGAACTGGTATCTGCTTTTTTATCCTCCAACAGCGCCATCAGGTCAGCAAGTTTGTAGGTAGAACCTGGTTCGTGTGATTCTGCAATCGCATAATTGGTAGTTTCGTAATACGAACCGTCAGCATCCCTGCCCAAATTGGCAATGGCCTTTATATTGCCCGTCTTGGTTTCCATCACAACCACACAACCATGGTCGGCCTCATACAATTCGAGTTGTTTGAGTAAAGCATGATGGGCTATGTCTTGGATGTAGACATCGATTGTTGACATTACATCAAAGCCATCTTGAGGATCGACTTCATTGATATCCCTGATGGGTTTCCATTGTCCCTTAGCAATTTTCTGTTTGAGAATCTTCCCATCTTTGCCATTGAGGTATTTTCGGTAAGCCCATTCAATGCCTTTTCCGTCAGCGTCGCCGCCTGGTGTAAGTCTTTCATAGCCAATGGTCCTTTCAGCAATTTTTCCGATGGGATGCTCCCGCACTGTTTTTTGTTCAACAATGATCCCGCCTTTGTAAGCGCCTAAATTAAATAATGGATAGCTTTTAATTTTAAGGTACTGGGTAAAACTTAAATCCCGAGCTACTAAAAAATAGCGATTTTTATTGGCTCTGGCTTTGCGAAGTTCAGATTGAAAAGTACTGCTTGGTTTACCTAGCAAACGCGACAACGAATCTGCCAAGGCATTGACATTCTTTGCGAACGCCTCATTTTTGGGAGCCATCGCATCAAAACGGATGGTGTAGTCTGGAATCGATGTAGCAAGCAAACTGCCATCTGAAGAGTAAACATTTCCTTTATTGGCGGGAATGACAAAGTTGCGCACTGTTCTCTCTTTGGCTAATCTCCGATAATAATCGCCTTCTACCCATTGAATATTGGTTAGTTTTACAGCCACGGCAATTGCCATAATCAACATCATAAATGCCACTAAGAAAATACGATACGATATGTGTTTGTCTTCTATTGCCATATTTTTTTATAGAAACTTTGCGCTATTTCTTTTTTTACTTTGATTTTAGTAGGTGGCACTGAGGATGGAAAAATTTGTTTCTCGATCATTTTATCCGAGACGGTAGATTCCATTTTCAGTTTCATCAATTCTGAACGTCGGTCTACAAATTCTGATCGCAATTCTTTAACTTCATTGGTTAATGCAATTATTTTAAATACCTTTTGTTCATAACGCTGCGTATTGGCAATCATAACAATGGCGAGCAGAATGATAAAAACGATAAACCGCCAATTTTTGGCCGCATTGGCATCTTCGTTTATCAGAAATCTCGCTTTTAATATGCTGTATACCCCGTTTTTCATTTTGATTGCTTTCTAGAATGAGCGCAACTTAGATTTATATTTTTTCAGCGATTCTCAATTTGGCGCTGCGAGCCCTATTATTCATTTTGATTTCAGTGTGGTCAGGAACAATTAACTTTTCTATGATTTGAAAAGGAACAGAGAAATTTCCAAAAAAATCCCGTTCTGGCTCGCCTTCAAACATCCCATTTTTGAAATATCTTTTGACCAATCGGTCCTCCAAGGAATGATACGAAATAACGCTCAAACGCCCAGTTGGATTTAAAAGTTCTAACGATTGCTCTAGAAATTCTTTTAAAACATCTATTTCTTGATTTACTTCAATACGCACGGCCTGATACATTTGGGCTAATATTTTGTGGCTCTTGTGCGCTGGTAAAAACCGCTCCAATATGGTTTTAAGTTGCGCTGTGTTTTTTATGGGATGTTCTTGTCTCGCTTCGATAATGACTCGGGCAATAGCTGGAGCATTTTTTAATTCGCCGTAATCCAGGAAAAGTCTCGTTAGATTGGCATTGTCATATTCATTGACCACACGATACGCATTAAGTTCGTTTTTTTTGCTCATTCTCATATCAAGTTCTGCATCAAAACGTGTTGAAAATCCTCTTTCAGCCACATCAAATTGGTGGGAGGAAACGCCAAGATCGGCTAAAATACCGTCGACATTTTTGATATTCTGGAAACGTAAAAAACGTTTGAGGTATCTAAAATTTTCATTTATCAGCACAAATCGTGGGTCATCCAAAGCATTGCCCAACGCGTCTTCATCTTGATCAAAAGCAAACAATTTTCCGTGCGGTCCCAGCCGACTCAATATTTCTTTAGAATGTCCGCCTCCGCCAAAAGTGACGTCAACATAAGTTCCGTTTGGTTTAATTTGTAAACCATCTACTGAGGCTTGAAGCAAGACCGGATTATGATACTCCATTATCGTCATCATTTACATTTCCCATCACATCTTCGGCTAAATCAGCAAAATCAATTACCGAGTCATCAATCGCTTTTTCATATAAATCTTTATCCCAAATCTCTACAATATTTACTGCGGAAGACAAGACCAAATCTTTGTTTATTCCGGCAAAAGTGACCAAATCTTTCGGAATCAATAACCTGCCTAAATTGTCAATATCGATCACTTTTACACCAGCTGTAAACCGCCGGATGAAGTCGTTGTTTTTTTTGACAAAACGGTTGAGCTTGTTGATTTTCTGCATCATGGCGTTCCATTCCTGCATCGGATACAACTCTAAACAAGGTTGAAAAACAGAACGCTTCAAAACGAATCCGTCTTGAAGAGCAGCCGAAAATTGCTTTTTTAAAGGTGCTGGTAACAACAGCCTTCCTTTGGCATCGACTTTACATTCGTATGTTCCCACGATTGAATTCAAGGAATTGGTTTTAATTGGTTAGGAGCAAAAATATAAAAATAATTACCACATTTTACCACTATATACCACTTTGTTGATAAGTTTTACCACTTTAACAACGAATGCTTGCAGCCATACATTTGTAAAGGCAACGGCTTATTTAACAATTTGTTAAGAAAAATAACGTATTAAAAAATATACTTCAAAAAATAACAGAAATCGGCGCCTATGTTACTGAATTTAAAATGGTCTACGGTTATTAAAAATGATAGAATAAAAAATAAAAGCTGCTTGATTTGGGCTTCAAACTCTAACCGTTGGTAGTCAAATAATAGCAAAGAACCTCTTGTTTTCTCGATAATATCCTATATTTGTGCCGACTTGAAATGCCAAACAAACCATGGAACACAATTTAAAAAAAGAAGGGAAATACAAATATTTTGAAGCCGGCGAAGGAACTCCCATTATCATCTTACATGGTTTGATGGGTGGCCTGAGCAATTTTGAAGGCGTGGGAAATTATTTTCCTAAAAATGGTTATAAAATCGTCATCCCAGAATTGCCTATTTACACCCAAAACATACTCAAAACCAACGTTAAGGCTTTTGCTCGCTATGTGAAAGATTTCATCACTTACAAAGGATTTGATCGTGTCATTTTGTTAGGTAATTCGCTTGGAGGACATATTGCTTTGTACCATACTAAAATGTATCCTGAAAAAATGCTTGGCTTGGTGATCACCGGCAGTTCCGGATTGTATGAAAGTGCCATGGGCGATAGTTATCCTAGACGAGGCGATTATGATTATATTCAGAAAAAAGCCGAAGCTGTATTTTACGATCCAAAAATTGCTACCAAAGAAATTGTGGATGAAGTGTATTCTATGGCCAACGATCGGATAAAACTGATCAAAACCCTGACCATTGCCAAAAGCGCCATCCGGCATAATATGGCCAAAGATTTGCCGAAAATGCATGTTCCTACTTGCATTATATGGGGGAAAAATGACAAAGTTACGCCTCCCGATGTAGCTGAAGAATTCCATCATTTACTTCCCAATTCGGCTTTGTACTGGATCGACCATTGCGGTCATGCTGCGATGATGGAGCATCCTGACGAATTCAATCAGCTTATGCACAACTGGCTAAAAGAGAAACGTTTATAGTTAAACATTTGTTATGAAAATCACTACTGCCGAATTCATCATCAGCAACTCTGAAGTAGACAAATGTCCCAAAGACATCTTGCCGGAATATGCTTTTATAGGGCGTTCCAATGTGGGGAAATCCTCCTTAATCAACATGTTGACCAACCATAAGAATTTGGCAAAAACTTCAGGACGACCCGGAAAAACACAATTGATCAATCATTTCAAAATTAACAACAACTGGTTTTTGGTCGATTTACCCGGTTATGGTTATGCCAAAGTTTCTAAAAAAACCAAATCGGTTTTCCAGCAATTTATTACTGATTATTTTGAAAAGCGCGAACAGTTGGTTTGTGCTTTTGTACTGATTGACATCCGTCACGAAGCTCAAAATATTGATTTGGAATTTATGGAATATATGGGCGAAAGCGAGATTCCGTTTTGTATCATTTTCACCAAAGCTGATAAAATCAGTAAAGTTAAGATCGACAGTCACCTTGCCGCCTACACCAAACAAATGCTATTGAACAATTGGGCCGAAATGCCACCTTACTTTGTCACTTCTGCCACAGAGACAACCGGAAAAGAAGAATTGCTTGCTTATATTGACCAAATCAATCAAGACGTTTTTAAGCAAGATAATGCGTTTTAAAGTTTCTAAGGGGAAGGCGTTGCGTTTTATAGCTACATTATTTTGGGAAGCAGCTTGTTGATACCCATAAATTGAAATATAAAACCTTGTCTGCTTTTACCAACTAAATTTCACCAATGGCGGGAAATTGGTTTTTGAAGCGACGGCTATTCGTGATAAATATACGGTTACCAAAGTCTTGAGTACAATGCGATTTGCCGAAAGTATTGGCAGTATTGGCTTGCCTCCGGTTGCTTCATTTAAGCAATAGTCAACTAAAAAAACCGCTTCGTGAGAAGCGGTTTTTAATTTAATTTCATTATTTTTTATCGTTTAATCATTCGAAATGTTTTACTGTTTTCACCTTGTTTGACGATAACGGTATAAACTCCCGAAGTGTAGCCTTCACCAATTTCTTGGGTGTTTAGATCATCAATAACTATACTACGATTTTCTATTGCTCTACCCAATAGGTCGTAAACTTTTAGCTCTATTGGCTCATCTTTTGACGTATTGATGTCTAGTTTGAACGAATTATTAAATGGGTTTGGATAAGATTTTACATCAAATACTGATAAATCAGCAGCGGCATATCTAGTAAAGGTTGAAGAAAGCGTTATAGTGCAACTATCTCCATATACCCAAGCACCATTAATTTGGTAGGTAGCAACTTCTATTTTATATTGCGCTCCTGGGGTTGAAT
>JACMOK010000057.1 GCA_014378065.1 Flavobacterium sp. | reverse complement strand
TTAATAACTATTCAAAAATTCATTTGCCCCAACCCAAAATTAGATTTACTTTTGAAACAACTAATCCATACTAATAATGTCCGACACACAACAACTTCACAACTTAGCAATCCAAGTCCGAAGAGACATCTTGCGAATGGTTCATGCTGTCAATTCAGGCCATCCTGGAGGTTCTCTGGGCTGTACCGAATTTATGGTCGCCCTTTACCAAAACCTCATGCAACGAAAGCCCGGTTTTGATATGGATGGCATAGGCGAAGATTTATTCTTCCTTTCCAATGGGCACATCTCTCCGGTTTTCTATAGTGTTTTGGCCCGAAGCGGTTACTTTCCGGTATCGGAACTTGCCACTTTCCGACTCCTTAATTCGCGGCTGCAAGGGCACCCTACCACACACGAAGGGCTGCCAGGCATCAGAATTGCTTCAGGCTCTTTGGGCCAAGGCATGTCAGTGGCCATTGGCGCGGCACAAGCAAAAAAACTAAACAATTGCCATCGTCTAATATACAGTCTTCACGGCGACGGTGAACTTCAAGAAGGCCAGAACTGGGAAGCCATTATGTATGCCTCGGCCAAAAAAGTAGACAACCTGATTGCCACCATCGATCTTAACGGCAAACAAATTGACGGCACCACAGACGAAGTATTACCCATGGGAAGCATTCGCGCCAAGTTTGAAGCCTTCGACTGGGACGTACTCGAAATCAAGGACGGAAACAACCTCGAGGCCATCATAACCACAATGACTGAGGCCAAATCCAGAACCGGAAAAGGCAAACCCATTTGTGTGTTACTGCATACAGAAATGGGCCACGGTGTCGACTTTATGATGCACACTCACGCCTGGCATGGAAAAGCGCCCAACGACGAACAGTTGACCAATGCATTGAGCCAAAATTATTCACCAAGCCAAAGCGATTATTAATTCTACTCACACCATGGAAAAATATATAAATACAGGTAGCAAGGATACCCGTTCCGGATTCGGAGCAGGCATGACCGAATTGGGTCAGAAAAATGAAAATGTCGTGGCGCTTTGTGCCGACTTGATCGGTTCGTTAAAATTAGACGACTTCAAAAAAAACCATCCCGAACGTTTTTTCCAAATCGGAATTGCCGAAGCCAACATGATCGGAATTGCAGCGGGGTTAACCATCGGCGGCAAAATACCTTTCACCGGAACCTTTGCTAATTTTTCTACCGGAAGAGTCTACGATCAGATCCGCCAATCGGTAGCTTATTCTGATAAAAATGTGAAAATATGTGCCTCGCACGCCGGATTAACATTAGGAGAAGATGGTGCCACCCACCAAATTTTGGAAGACATCGGTTTAATGAAAATGCTACCCGGAATGACGGTTATCAATACCTGCGACTACAACCAAACCAAGGCCGCAACTTTGGCCATTGCAGAACATCAAGGTCCGGTTTATTTGCGTTTTGGTCGTCCGGTAGTACCTAACTTTACACCCGAAAACGGAAGATTCGAAATTGGAAAAGCAGTGCTGTTGAGTGAAGGTGCAGATGTAACCATCGTGGCAACTGGCCACTTGGTCTGGGAGGCTTTACTGGCCGCAGAAATTTTGGAAGAAAAAGGAATTTCCGCAGAAGTGATTAACATCCACACCATAAAACCCCTCGATCAGGAAGCCATCTTAAAATCATTGGCCAAAACAAAGTGTGTCGTTACCGCTGAGGAGCACAATATTTTCGGTGGACTTGGAGAAAGTATTTCCCGAGTATTGGCGTTAAATCATCCATGTCCTCAAGAGTTTGTGGCAGTTCAGGATAGCTTTGGTGAGTCTGGAACTCCAGAACAATTGATGAACAAATACAAACTCAACAACGAAGCCATTGTGGAAGCAGTAGAAAAAGTAATGAAGAGAAAATAACAAATGGAAGTAATAAAAAAATCCCGTTTCAAAAAGGAACGGGATTTTTTTTGCAAAATACTATTGAAAAGGTGGAAAAGTTGTCGGATCTAAATGCCTTCTTAACCGCAGTGGATCTGTAAAATCTTCCGGTATTGAAGTATGTAACTGGGTAGCTGCATCTATCGGTCCGGTAAATTTTCTAGGAATTCCATATCTCTCGTCAATGCCTGGTGTTGCGGGATCGTCAGTAGCAGCACCATATGGATAATAAGCAGTTGGAAATGCTGTGCCTACTCCTGTACCGGGCACCGTAATTTCAGTTTTTGTAAGATATCCGTCGCCATCGTCATCTGCATCCAAATAATTCTGCGTGCCATCCCCATCGGTATCGTCATTGGTAAAAACACCATCCTGATTCGTATCTTCATCTTTAGATAAAATACCATCACCGTCTTGATCTGCCCGTTTGACATCAAACAGTTTAAAACTAAAAACCAGCGGTGAATAGGATGGAATGTTAGTTTGTGTAGCATTATAATATCCTAAGGCCGAAGGCAAAAACATGACCCCAGCTCCAAAATCATTGTAAGTTGTCGGATTAGAGCCCTGTCCGACAGCGATACTTCCGCCTTTAAATAACGGAAAAATTTCGATCCATCCTGTGATGACTTGGTCTAATCTGATAAAAAATGACGGAATTTGAAAGTAATCAAACCGCTTAGCTTTCAATTCAGTAGAAGTGGTGGTGCCTACGACAGTATCCACATATTGCAAATAAGAGCCATCGTAGGAGGTTAACACCTCATCAACGCGACAGGGAGATTTTCCATTTACCGCGTCACCTTCTCTGAGCTGTAAATAATAAACCTTATACGTTAAGTCTTTGTAAACTACTTCTTTAAACCGTAACAACGGACTATCCCAAAGGGCGACCAGCGAAGTATTGCCTTCTGGAATTTTAGTAATTTTAATATCCTGATCATCTATAGCACCGGGATTATTAATAATTTGCTCAATATAATAAGTCTTTAAATAATCTTCAATTGTGGCCAAATCAGCAGCATATTGTGTGGCATATTCCCTCACTGGCTCATAAGTAACCTGGTCGGCTTTACTACAAGAAAATAATGTAAACACAGTACACAAAACAATAAAATAAAACTTAAATTTGTTCATTATAACTGATTTTTTTAGGTGCGCAAGATACAATATTGATTTATTTTTGTAAACAAATTAACGACGATTTTAGAAAAAATATGAGAGTGGATAAATATTTATGGTGTGTGCGATATTACAAAACCCGAAATATGGTTACCGAGGCGTGCAAAAAAAATCACATAACGGTAAACGGACAAATAGCCAAGCCTTCAAAGGAAGTGTTTGCTTCCGATAAAATTACTTTCAGAAAAGACCAAATTACGCAAATCATAACGGTTTTAGATGTACCGGAAAATCGTGTCGGAGCCAAATTAGTCGATATGTACAGAAAAAATGAAACCGCTCCCGAAGTTTTTCAACATTTGGAGTTACTCAAATTATCTAAAGAACATTATCGCAAAACTGGAGATGGCAGGCCCACAAAAAAAGACCGCCGGGATTTAACCGACTTTGAAAATGAGGTTGATGAAACCGATGAAAAGAACTAACCACATCGAAAATTGATTCTAAAAACCATACCCATGAACCCAAATATTATCCTCAGCCATGAGGAAATAGCCCACACCATTAAAAGAATTTCTTATCAAATTTATGAAACATTTGTTGAGGATGAAACTATTGTCATTGCAGGCATTTCAAAAAACGGATACTTGCTGGCAGTAAAAATCGCCGGAGCTTTGAAACAAATATGTTCCTTAAAAATTTTACTCTGTGAAGTATTTATAGACAAGCAGCATCCCACTGTATCAATTACTACTTCTCTTGAAAAGGAAGAATACAGCGATAAAGGTTTGGTGCTAGTAGATGATGTCTTGAATTCTGGAACTACATTGGTTTATGGCGTCAAACATTTTTTGGATGCACCATTAAAAAAATTTAAAACTGCCGTTTTAGTAGATAGAAACCACAAAAAATACCCAGTCAAGGCAGATTTTAAAGGAATTTCACTGAGTACCTCATTACAAGAGCATGTTCAAGTAGTTTTCTCTGAAACCGGAGATTGCGCTTACCTAAATTAAAAATGTTTCGATTTCTGAAACTAGCTGCGCAACAGTTTTATGTGTAACGTCAATTGTTTTGGTGGCTTTGTTATAGAAAAAACTTCTTTCGAAAAGATGCTTTGCTATAAATGATCTTCTTTCCTCAGCATCAAGCGATGCGATCAGAGGTCGTTTGTCTTTTTCAGCGCTCAAACGCCGGTCCAATTCTTCTATAGAAGCTTTTAAATAAATTGAAATAATTCCTTCGCTTTCTATTAAAAGATGGTTGTTGGCATAGCAAGGCGTACCACCTCCTAAACTCAGTACGAAATGTTGAGTCGATGCCGTCAATTGCCTTAAAATAGTATGCTCAAGTTTCCTAAAATACAACTCTCCTTTCTGCTTAAAAATAGTGTTTATGGTTGCGTTCTCTTCCTTTTCAATCATATCATCCAAATCTTTAAAAGGAATGTTAATTTTTTTGGCGAGTAATTCTGCGATTGTGGACTTTCCAGAACCCATATAACCTAGTAAAATTATTTTATTCATAGCGATAAAACCTTATCTAGTAAGCCGTTGAAAGTAATTAATAAAAAAAGGCAAATTTAAAATAAAATTGCTTTGAAAAATAAATAATAAGGTCATATATTTGCACCCGCATTGAAGAAATGATATTTGACTTGATAGCTCAGTTGGTAGAGCACATCACTTTTAATGATGGGGTCCTGGGTTCGAGCCCCAGTCAGGTCACAAATTGAGACAAATTTTTTAATGCTAGACTTGATAGCTCAGTTGGTAGAGCACATCACTTTTAATGATGGGGTCCTGGGTTCGAGCCCCAGTCAGGTCACGAAAGTCGAGCATAACATTGCTTGACTTTTTTATTTTCTGGCCACGTGGAGAAATTGGTAGACTTGCCAGCTTGAGGGGCTGGTGTTCGCAAGGACGTGTGGGTTCGAATCCCATCGTGGTCAC
>JACMOK010000056.1 GCA_014378065.1 Flavobacterium sp. | reverse complement strand
TTGATCGTGTCGAGGGTCGGGTATAAAACGGAAAGTGTGTCGGCGCTTAATTTCTGCTGAATCAGTTGGGTTAGAAATTCGAAGAAGCACTGCTGCTTTTGGGTTTTGTCGGCAATTGAATCGCAGTTGGCTACCGAGGGAAACTCGTCGACTACCTTCCAATTAATAGACTTTAATTGCTCGTTCAACAATTGTTCTTTTGACGGCACTTGCTTGTCAAAATATTGGCAAGAGCTGAAAAGTAATGATCCTAAAAAAAGTATCCCAATTATTTTTCTCATATTCGTTTTCGAAACGGCTGCTTTACAATATTTAAAAGTACCATTTTAATTTTCAAAAATACTAAAAAATTTGTTATGGATTTGCTGCTAGTAGTTATTGGATTTGTTTGCGTAATTCTTGGCGTTTTCGGTAGTTTTTTGCCTCTTGTTCCGGGTCCGGGTTTGAGTTGGCTAGGAATTCTACTACTCTATTTTACAAACTCGATTCCGATGAATTATTACATACTGGGGCTAACATTGGTGATCACTCTAATCATTTCGATTTTGGATTATGTGATTCCGGCCCAAGGAACCAAGAGATTTGGTGGCAGTTCGTATGGCGTCTGGGGCACTAACATTGGCCTGGTCGTGGGAATCTTGGCACCGATACCATTCGGATTTATCATTGGCCCGTTTGCAGGTGCATTTGTTGGTGAACTACTATACAATTCGAAAGACCCTTCGAGGGCGTTTAAAGCCGCCACCGGTTCGTTTATTGGTTTTTTGGCTTCGAGCTTTCTGAAGTTTATCGTTTGTGTGGTATTTCTGGGATTGTTTGTGTGGATCACTTGGCAATATCGTATGCAATTGTGGTAGTACGCTTCACTTCAGCCGAAAATCGATTAGAAAAGCAACGGCAAAAAAAGATATTTTCAGACATTTAATTTGTCGAACAGCCCATGTTTCATAAAAGGCAACTGTTATAAAAAGGCAATAAAAATTTAACCCGTAATGAAAAAAGCAGAGACAAATCAGTTAAAAAAAGCACTCGGTTACAGTTTTGGTATCGCCATTTTAATCGGAGGTACCATTGGCGTCGGAATTCTTCGAACGCCCGGCGCCATTGCGGGAATGTTAACCAATTATTGGCTCATCATTGCTTGTTGGGTCATTGGAGGTATTTATATTTTAATCGGAGCAGGATCGTATGCAGAATTGGCCACCATGCTGCCAAAAGCCGGCGGTTCCTATAATTATGTGAAACGGGCTTTTGGTAGTTATGCTGGTTTTCTGATAGGATGGTTTGATTATATTACAAATGCTATCGCGCCAGCATTTTTTTGTATTGTAATCAGCGAATACGTCTTGATTTTATTTCCAAGTCTGAAAAGTCAAAATACCATTATTGCTGTTGCCTTCTTAATCGCTTTTACTTTACTTCACGCCAGCGGGGTGAAAAACGGAAGTATTGTGCAGCAAGTGACTAGTACTATAAAGGTAATTTTGTTCGTTGCTTTTATCATTGCCTGTTTTACCTATGCAGGTTTAAAAGTCGGTGGCACTGAAAAAACCAATTCATTTTATGAAATGGGCGTCATCATTGGTTTTTTTAAATCGCTTCAAATGGTTTTAGGTACTTATGACGGATGGAATGCAGGGTGTTTTTTTGCGGAAGAAGATCAAAATCCAAGTAAAAATATTCCCAAATCATTATATACCGGGGCCATTATTGTAATTCTGATTTATGTGGTGATTAATGTGGCATTTTTTTATGTGTTGCCAGTGTCTTCCTTAGCCCATTCCGCGCTAGCCGCTTCAGAAGTGGCTAAATTAGTTTTTGGAAGTAAGGGTGCTGTCATCGTCACCATTATAGCGGTTTTTTCTGTTATCAGTATTCTTAATGCCTACATGATGATTCCGGCTAGAATTTTATTTGGATTGAGTCGCGATGGTTTTTTTCTTCAAAAGGGTACTTCGCTAAACCGGGGTGGTACGCCAATCTTTGCCCTCATCGTTTCTTCGTTGTTTGCGATGGTATTGATAGTTATAGGTTCCTTTGAAATGTTGTTTTCATTAGCCACATTCATGTCGGTCATTGTTTGG
Organism: Flavobacterium sp.; assembly: GCA_014378065.1. Lineage (GTDB taxonomy): Bacteria > Bacteroidota > Bacteroidia > Flavobacteriales > Flavobacteriaceae > Flavobacterium. The sequence goes on along the minus strand of JACMOK010000056.1, from coordinate 929 downwards.
GGGTTGGCTTATGGTTCGCTGATCAAATTGCGCATTAGTGAGCCTGATTTGCCCCGGCCCTACATTGCTTGGGGCTATCCTTGGACCTCCTTGATCATGATCTTGTTTTCAGTGGCATTATTTGTTGGTTTTGCTTATGCTGATCATAAAAGTTTAGCAGTCATCTCTTGTATTGTAGCGCTCTCTTATCCTGTTTATTTAACATGTAGCCGTAAGAATAAAAATGCTGCACCGCCAAATCATCGAACCAAGATTTAATTTTTTCTGTTTTCACGCTTTTAAGAGCGATTAACCTTTTCTCATTTAAAATTTTGAAATTGATAAAAATGAGAAAGTAGTATGAAATGCATTTTTTGATGGGTTAATAAGTTGTCATAGTTAGCAAGCCCAGTTCCTGGCTTTTCGGTAGCGACGGTTGAACTCTGTTCGTTTCACGCCACAAGTTCTATGCGCGAAGCGAATACAGCTTGTTAACTTTACAACATTCGTTTTTTTAATCTAAAACAATTTACTTGCTGTAATTTTTTGAAAATAATTTTTGCGGCATGCTGTAAATCAAAATATTTTATCCGCATTTTTTGGCAAAGGTATCGTTGCCTGCAACATTGTTTCAGCGAACATTACCCTGAAAAGATTTTTTTCAGATTTTATCAAGCGTACTTTAAGGATCTGGAAATAGCACGGTATAAACAGGCTGAAAATAATTTCAACATCGTGTAAAAATCAAAAAAGCTATCCACAAAAGTGGAAAGCTTTTCATTGGTCTAACTACTAAACCTGACGCTTTCGCGTCGAAAACAACACAACTGCTTTGAATGCCTTTCTTAAAATAAAAATGGCATCTGAGGATACTTTTGTTGGGCAAAAAAGGTTTCCATTGCTGAAAACCTTTTCCCAATTCTAGCGGTCTGGACGGGACTCGAACCCGC
>JACMOK010000055.1 GCA_014378065.1 Flavobacterium sp. | reverse complement strand
CTAAACTTGAAAAACGCATTTGTTGACGGGAAATACCTGTGATGTGTTGCATGCTTAAAAATACGAAAAATCTTCTTTTTATACAAGTATTTTGTTATATTTGAGCATAAATACAACGGAGGTTTTTTCACAGACTGACGTTATGCCTCATGCGGTAAGCAACGGAATAAATAAAATCAAATGATAATTGAATCAAAATTTAGAAAATTGTTTTGCATCAGAATGGCGATTCGACTTTTCCTTTTTTTATTAATTTTTTCTTTTTGCTTAAATGGATTGAGAAATCCTGACGAAACCACAAAACAATCTTTAACTCTAGCATTTATTGCGTTATCTTTTATAATATATCTTTCAATAGATTTATTTAAAGATTTTACTTTGAAAATTATGGAAAATGGTATTGAAAAAAATTCTCTAATATTCCGAACAAAACAATTTATTGCTTTTGATTCTATTTCAAGTGTAGATAGACAAAAAACAAGATTAAGAAGTACACGCGGAATCAATATATCTGATGGATATCATTATAGTATTTTGCAACTTAAAAATGGTAAAACTTTAATTATTTCTCCAGATAATTTTGAAAATTATACTGAAATTATAGATGCTATAAAAAGTAGGATTGAATTGATGCACGTTGCATAACAGCCACTACAACGGATTTGGGCAATAGGTTTAATGGAAAGTTGGTTTTGTATTTGGGATGATTTGGCAAATCCGAAAATAGGGCTTAATTTAGTCCCAAACCCGCTGTAGTAGCGGGACGTTAGTGGTTATGTTAAAAAAACGACGATGAAGAAACAAATTTATTTATTATTTACATTATTGATTTGTTTGACTTCTTGTAGCCAAAATGTATCTTCAAGTCTTGACGAATCATTAAATTATTTTGAAAAAAACTGGACTGATAGTGCTAAAAGTTCTTTCAAAAACAAACCTGAAAATGATGCCGTAACAGAATTGCATATGACAGTTGGAATGTGGATAAGAAATAATTGGATAAGACACGGAAACGATTCTCTTGTACAACAATTTAACAACATTGGAATATATCATCCAGACGACATTTCTTCAATAATTTTAACATCACTACACCGAAAATTAAATCATAAGGATTTAAATCTTGAAGAACAAGCTCAACATTATATTAATTATTGGAAACCGATAATTGAAAATGATGAAAAGTCAAAAACAATAGCTTTTGAAAACTACAAAAAATACAAAGTTGGAGGCAAAATAAATATTTATTATCCTGTTAACACTAATAATGGTGAAAGCAACGCAGTTATATATGAGAACAATAAAGGTTGGATTTTTAATGCTAAAACTGACTTAAAAATAACTGGAATTATTAAAGAGAAATATTTCATAAATAGTGAAACAAATGTTTTCTTTAAAATAGAAATAACGGAAAAAAGTAAAGAGAAAATTAAAGTGTTAATGCAAGAGATGAAAATTGGAAATACATACGATTTTCAATTAGACAAATTAACTATTGACTAAAAACACAACCGCTAACACACGTCTCTAGCCATTTGCAAATTTAGTGGAATTACCGTTTTTAATCGTATTTTCGTTTAGCCGAAAATACTCCGTTTCAAAACTTGCAAACGGCTAGAGGCGTGGGAACGTCAGGCTGTGAAAAAACCTCCTTTTTCTATTAAACCCTTCAAATTTCACGATTTTACAATTCAAATAAAGCCTTCTGAGAAGGCTCTTTTTTTAGGTTGTAAATTTCATTGGATAAAAATTGTACTTTGTATTCAGCTTTAAATACCCCGTTTTTAGCAAAAACAAGACTTTTGCCTTGTAGGGTAAGTTCCATTTTTTGAGTTTGGCAATCAAATCGGGAACGCCAAGTATATTGATACTGCGTTTGATATTATAAACCAGCATAATTAAGCTGTGTTCTCCGTTTACTTTTTCTAATCCCGTTAAATTGGTGTGGTTGTAGCCCCATTGTCGCTTGATGGTTCCAAAGATATGCTCGTTAATCTCCTGTCGCTTGCGGTAGAGTTGCGCATTTGCATGGTAGCGCTTGTTGTTTTCTTCTACGGCATCGGCATACTGACTTCGGTCTATTTCCCGCCCTGCTGCCCTGCTGGTACATAAAAACTTGACAGGACATTCTTTGCATTTGGAGCTTCGGTATTTTTTAAACTCATAGCTGTCTTTTAGGCTACTTTTCTTGTGCCATTTCCCTGTTGTATGGAGCGTTTCGCCCTGTGGACAAGTGTAGGTGTCAGTGATTTGATCGTATTTAAATTGGGCTACTAAATAATTGGCAGTTGTGCCATTTTCGTTACTTTTTCCTTGTTCGGGTTGCGCTACAATTGTGGTGATATTGGCAAGCTTGCAGATTTCTATATGCTTCCCGTTATGGTAGCCCTTATCAACCAAAGCCGTGTAGGTATCAATGCCCAGATTCTCTTTGGCCTCAATAGCAATGGCCGACAAGGCACTACGATCGTTCTTGTTGATGGTATGTGTGGCCACGACAAGATTATGTTTAGCATCGACTGCGGCTTGAATATTAAACGAAATTTCAACTACTTGCCCCTGAACCAGTAATGCTCTGGCATCACTGTCGGTAGTACTTATTTGGGGCTGACCACTCTCTTTTAATTTTTCTTCAAGTTGCTCATAACGCAATTTGTTTCCTTTCAATCGGTCTAACTTTTGTTGGATATTTTGGATTATAGCTGGGTTATCTTTGGCATCATTTTCTTCCAGAGCGTTTAGGTATTCTTGGGTTTTAGTTTCAATATAAGCTAAGTGCTTGTCGATTTTCTTTTGATTGAAATTGGCTTTCTTGCTATTGTGGGCTCGGCTTTTGGTACCATCGATAGCAATGGTTTCGCATCCTATCAAATCAGCATCTTTCAAGAAGGAAACAAAGAGTTTGAATAGTTTTTTCAGGGCAATGGGATTGTCTTTTCTAAAATCTGAGATGCTGTGGTAATTAGGACGAATGTCTTCTAAAAGCCATTGCATTTCCATGTTTCTCAAACATTCCTTTTCCAGATCTCGACCACTTCT
>JACMOK010000054.1 GCA_014378065.1 Flavobacterium sp. | reverse complement strand
TCTTTTTGTTTTTTCGCTCTTTCCGCGCCACTCTGATTTCAATTTGCATTTTGCTGTTCGGGGTGATGTGGTCTTTTGGCACACTAGGGCTGTTTCATTATAAAATTACCATTTTAACCGCAATTATTCCGCCATTGATTATTGTGATCGGCATTACGAACTGTATTTTCCTGATCAACAAATACCAACAGGAAATCAAAATCCACAACAATCAGGCGAAGGCCTTGCAACGCGTGATTTCAAAAATCGGCGTATCGACCTTAATGACCAACCTCACTACCGCTGCGGGGTTTGCCACTTTTATGATCACGGGCAATGATTTGTTGTTCGAATTTGGCCTTGTCACTTCGATCAATGTCGTGACCGTCTACCTGCTCACGCTGGTTGTCGTGCCGATCGTCTATAGCTTTATGCCCTTACCGAAAGAAAAACACCTCTACCACCTGAGCAAAAATTATCTCTCTTCGTTTTTGGATTGGGTAGAAAATATCGTAAAAACCAAACGCAGCCGAATTTACAGCATCTACGGTTTACTCCTGATTTTTAGTGTAGTCGGACTTTCGCAAATTAAAGTTTCGGGAAGTTTGATTGGCGAAATGCCCAAAAGCGCTTCTTTCTTTAAGGACATTCTTTTTTACGAAAAGGAATTCAATGGCGTGATGCCGCTCGAAATCATGATTGATACCCAACGCAAAAAAGGCGTGATGACGCTATCAACCATTAAAAAAATGGATGAGCTGCAGCAAACGATTGCTCAAATTCCAGAACTGTCCAAGCCGGTTTCAGTGGTAAATCTCGTAAAATATTCCAAGCAAGCTTTTTACAACGGCAATCCTGCCTATTACGAACTGCCGACCTCGCAAGAACAAGCTTTCATCCTTTCGTATGCCAAAAACGCAACGAAAAATACCAAAGACAACCTGATGAAAAGTTATGTTGATTCGACCGGACGATACGCGCGCATCACCACTTTCATGAAAGATATCGGTACCAAAGACATGGCCCGAGTCGAACGCCAATTGCACCGGAAAATCGATGAAATTTTCCCCAGAAACAGCTACAAAGTAACGCTAACCGGAAAAGCGCTGGTGTTTCAAAAAGGCACTTCCTATTTGATAGACAACCTCATCGAATCGTTGATTTTCGCCATTTTTCTCATTGCTGGTCTGATGGCCTATCTGTTTCGTTCGTTCAAAATGGTCATGGCTTCAGTCATCACCAATGTGTTACCACTCTGCATCACCTCGGGATTGATGGGCTATTTTGGTATTCCGCTTAAACCTTCGACTATTTTGGTATTTAGCATTGCCTTCGGAATTTCAGTAGACAATGCGATTCAGTTCATGGCCAAATACCGCCACGACTTAATTCAGAATAACGGAAAAGTAAAAAAATCAGTTTTCAGTGCCTTGCGCGAAACCGGAATCTCCACTTTTTATACTTCAGTGGTGCTGATTTTTGGCTTTGCTATTTTTACCGTTTCGAGTTTTAGCGGCACTATTGCGCTTGGCGGATTAATTTCTTGCACCCTGCTCTTTGCCATGTTTGCCAACTTATTGGTGCTTCCTGCGTTGGTGCTGACTTTTGAAAAAAAACGAACTAAAAAAGAAGCGTATTTAGACGATTCCGAAGCCTAGTTTTTTCAGCAGCTATTTCCCGCTATCCATTGCAATCTTTTGTTTTTTGAAGAAAAAAACAAAAGGATTTCCATTGCTATCAGGGCTAAAAAATCACAACAATCTATTATATTTGCAATTCCATTTAATACCAATTGATTTAAAATGAAACATACCAGAGTTAAAGATTTACTCCAAAGCACTGCCACCTTAAACGAAGTAAATGCCAAAGGTTGGGTAAGAACTTTTAGAAACAATCAGTTTATTGCGTTGAACGACGGTTCGACCATCAACAATATCCAATGTGTCGTCGATTTTGAAAACACGGCCGAGGAAACTTTAAAAAGAATTACCACCGGTGCAGCCATTTCAGTAACAGGATCATTAGTGGAAAGCCAAGGCGCCGGACAAAAATTTGAAATTCAAATTTCCCGTTTGGAAATTCTAGGCGACTCCGATGCCGAAAAATTTCCGATGCAACCCAAAAAACATTCGCTAGAATTCTTACGCGAGAATGCACATTTGCGTGTGCGAACAAATGCCTTTGGCGCCATCATGCGTGTGCGGTCGGTGCTGTCGTTTGCTGTGCACCAGTATTTTCAAGAAAAAGGTTTTGTTTATGTCAACACGCCCATTATTACTGGTTCAGATGCCGAAGGTGCAGGAGAAATGTTTAAAGTCACCGCCCTGCCTTTCGACCAAACCCCAAGAAATGAGGAAGGCAAAGTAGATTATAAAAAGGACTTCTTCGGAAAAGAAACCAACCTTACCGTATCTGGGCAACTCGAAGGCGAAACTTTTGCAATGGCTTTGGGACAGATTTATACTTTCGGACCCACTTTTCGCGCCGAAAACTCCAACACCTCGCGCCACTTGGCAGAATTCTGGATGATCGAACCCGAAGTCGCCTTTAACGACCTCAACGACAATATGGATTTGGCTGAGGATTTTATCAAGTATGTCGTCAGGTATGCTGTCGCGAATTGTGGCGATGATCTTAAATTCCTAGAGGGTCGACTGACTGAAGAGGAAAAAGTAAAACCACAAGTCGAACGCAGCGAAATGGGATTGTTAGACAAATTGAATTTCGTTTTACAAAATGAATTCAAGCGGGTTTCCTACACCGAGGCAATTGACATTTTAAGAAATTCAAAACCAAACAAGAATAAAAAATTCAATTACATAATAGACGAATGGGGTGCGGATCTGCAAAGCGAGCACGAACGGTTTCTAGTGGAAAAGCATTTTAAATGTCCGGTGATTTTATTTGATTATCCGGCCAATATCAAAGCATTTTACATGCGTTTGAACGAAGACGGAAAAACGGTAAGGGCCATGGATATTTTATTTCCCGGAATCGGAGAAATCGTGGGCGGATCGCAAAGAGAAGAACGTTTCGAAGTGCTGGTCGAAAAAATGAAAGCCCTCGGGATCGATGAAGAAGAATTGTGGTGGTATCTCGATACACGACGGTTTGGTTCGGCGGTGCATTCTGGTTTCGGGTTGGGATTCGAACGACTGGTGCTATTTGTAACCGGAATGACCAATATTCGCGATGTCATTCCGTTTCCGAGAACCCCGGGCAATGCCGAATTTTAGAATGTATGTTGATTTGAAAAGATAACTTTCGTAAATTTGAAAATATCCGTTAAACCATGCTAAAACAATTTCTAAATCTCAAACTCTCTCAAAAATTATCTCCACAGCAAATTCAGCTGATGAAGCTGATTCAGTTACCTACGCAGGCATTTGAGCAACGACTCAAAGAAGAGATGAACGAAAATCCGGCATTAGAATCCGGCACCGAAGAAGAGGAAAATGAAAAAGACGAATTTGACAATGACGATGATTTTGAGGATTACGATGATAATGAACCGAATGAGACCGATGAAATCAACATCGACGAGTACCTGAGCAGCGACGAAACGCCTGAATATAAAACGCAGGCCAACAATTACAGCGACGACGATGACCACCGCGAATCGCCTTTGGCTTCTCCGGTTAGTTTTCACCAGGACTTGATCAACCAACTCAATACTTTTATTCTGAATGAAGAAGAACGCGAAATCGCTGAATTCTTAGTCGGCAGTATTGACGATATGGGCTACATTCGCAGAAGCATTGCAGATATTGTAGATGACATGGCTTTTACCCAAGCCATTTACACCGACGAAAAAATGGTCGAAAAAATACTGCATGTCATTCACGAACTAGAGCCGTCAGGGGTTGGCGCGAGAGATTTGCAGGAATGCTTGTTGCTGCAACTCAAACACAAAACACCCAACGAATACATCGCTTTGGCCACCGACATCATCGAGAATCAGTTTGACGCTTTTACCAAAAAACACTACGAAAAACTGTTACAGAAATACAATGTGTCGAACGAACAGCTCAAAAAAGCAGTACATGAAATCGAAAAACTCAATCCAAAACCAGGAGGTTCTTTTACCGGAAACAATAAAATCACCGAGAATGTAGTGCCCGATTTTGCGATCCGAATTTTCGAAGGCAAATTAGAACTGACACTGAATGGAAGAAATGCCCCTTCACTGCACGTTTCTAGAGATTACAAAGAAATGATGCAGACTTACAAAGATTCTAAAGACAAATCGCATGCACAGAAAGATGCCGTGCAGTTTATTAAGCAGAAACTCGATTCGGCAAAATGGTTTATCGATGCCATAAAACAGCGTCAGGAAACGCTTTTTGTTACGATGAATGCCATCATGCACTACCAACAAGAGTTTTTTCTGGAGGGCGATGAGACCAAGATGAAGCCAATGATTCTGAAAGACATAGCCGACACCGTGGGCTTAGACATCTCAACCATTTCGCGCGTGGCCAATAGTAAATATGTTGAAACGCCTTATGGCACAAAACTAATTAAAGAATTCTTTTCAGAAGCCATGACCAACGATCAGGGCGAAGAGGTATCTACACTTGAAATAAAGAAAATTTTAAAGGATATTATCGATGAAGAAGACAAACACAAGCCGCTGCCAGATGACCAATTGGCCGAAATGCTTAAGGACAAAGGCTATCCCATTGCAAGAAGAACCATCGCTAAATATCGTGAGCAATTAGATATTCCGGTGGCGAGAATGCGAAAAAAAATGTAATGAGTGGGATTGATGATTGTGTTTCCTATTGCATTGAACCCTGCTTATTTTAGCATAAATTGCAAATCCTAGCGCAATAATATATGGTGTTGAAAAAAATTTTACCCGTTTTTTCTTATCTCTTTCACCCAATTTTCATTCCGATTTTTGGCACCTTGCTTTATTTGTTATATGGTGAAAATTACTTCGCCCTCCAGCAACAGCGCTTAATTTTGTTCCAGATGTTGCTGATCACGGTGCTGATTCCGATTTCGTTTTTTTATCTTTTAAAAACGCTTGGAAAAGTCGACTCGGTGATGGTTTCCAATTTGTCGCAGCGCAAGATTCCTCTTTTAATTCAGCTGCTATTGATTTTCATCTTGCTTAAAAAAAGCATTACCCTGGCGCTATTTCCCGAATTGTTTTTCTTTTTACTCGGTGGTTTTATCAGTACTTTTTTAACACTGATTTTATTGTTTGCCAAAATTAAAATCAGCATCCACATGATCGGTATCAGTGCCCTGACCGTTTTCGCAATCGGTGTCAGCTTATTGTATCAAACCAACATCTTATTTTTAATTTCATTTTTAATTTTGATGAACGGCATGGTCGCTGCTTCTCGATTGCAGATGAAAGCGCATACGACTGTTGAATTGGTTTTGGGTTTTATTATAGGCTTACTTCCACAACTGGCATTAGGGTGGTTTTGGCTATAAAATATAAAACATCAATCCGAAGTTGAGGGTGTTAAAACCCACCGATTGATTGTTGATTTTAGCCGACGACTTAAACAGCGGCGTTAAGCCATAATAACCATAAAAATTCCACGTATTATAACCCCAAACAAGATACGTTCCGATTTGAAATTTATTAACATCTTGGTTTTGTGTGACCTTAATATTGTACTCACTATCAATATATCGCGATTTACTTGCCAATACATAACTCAGTTTTAAGCCCGAATAAATGCGCCAGAACTTATGGCTTTCGGGTGTTGAGGTACGCCAACGAAATTCAATTGGCACATCAATTAAAATCTCTTCAAATTTATTTTTGCTATAATTAACGCCGGGACTTATTTGGTTATAAATTGCTATTTCGTCCGATTTTGAGATGACCAAGTTTTGGAAGTACTTGTTATAAGAAAAGCCAATTCCCGGCGCAACGGCAAACGTTCTGGACTTATTTACAGGGAAATCTCTAAGAAATCCACCTGTAAACCCGGAAGAGAATTTATTTTGTGAAATTTCGGGCGGTCTGTTGAGTAAAATATTATATGAAAATCCAAAATAAAACTGGTCTTCGCGATATAGGGAATCTACTGCGATTAAAGGCGCAGGCAATTTGGTTTCTTGCGAAAAAACTTGAAGTGCGATAAAGAAAAAGAATCCGTTGAAAATGCATCTCATAATAACAATTTTGTGCTCTAAAATTACAAAAAATCATATAGAATTGTTTGAATATTAAAATGTAAATTTGTGAAGTAACAATTGCTTTTCTAATACACTCGAAAATAAAATTAAGCGTTATGGAAAAAGAACAGCACGAACAGTATGAGTACGCGCGCAGAAGAATCAAACAAAAAAAGAACCTGTATTTTCATTTTGTTTTGCTGGCTTTGGGAAGCCTGTTTCTGTTTATTGTCAATGTTCTATTGCATTTTGGCGAACCGAGGCGATGGTTTATTTGGGTCATTACGATCTGGGTTTTTCTTTTCGTTTTACACTTTATAAAAGTGTATATTACAGATCGCTTCATGAACAAAAATTGGGAGCGCAATGAAATTGATCGGCTGGTGGCGAAACAACAGATGCGCACGCAGCAACTGGAATTAAAAGTAACCGATAAATTATCGTAAAAATAAAAGAGACAAACACAAATGATAACTATGATTGCGGCAGCTGCCGAAAACAATGCCCTCGGGAAAAACAACACGTTGCTATGGCACTTGCCAGATGATTTTAAAAGATTCAAACGGCTAACCACCGGTCATTACATTATTATGGGGAGGAAAACTTTTGAAAGTTTCCCCAATCCGCTTCCAAACCGAACCCATATTATTATTACGCGCCAAAAAAACTTTTCCACAGAAGGCGGTTTTGTAGTAAGCAATTTACAAGAAGCCCTTGCCAGCGTTCCTAAAAACGAAGAGACTTTCATTATTGGTGGTGGGGAAATCTACCAACTGGCGCTGGATTTTACTGATATCATAGAACTCACTCGAGTGCACCATGTTTTTGCGGCCGATACATTTTTTCCGAAACTTGACCCCAAAATATGGCAGCTAGAACGAGAAGAACACCATCTCAAAGACGACAGGCATCTTTACGATTTTACATACCAGACTTTCACCAGAAAATAAGCCTATTCAGATTCTATCCTTTGTCTTATATTTGTCAAAAATTAAAATGTCAAAACTAGTAACGCCTTACAAAACATCGACTTTACCTAAAAAAGAACAGGTGGCCCAAATGTTTGATGCTATTTCCGGCAATTATGATAACCTCAACCGGGTCATTTCATTTGGAATTGATGTCAAATGGCGTAAAAAAGTGCTGCAACTGGTTGCCGAAAAAAATCCGAATACCATCCTTGATATTGCCACTGGCACTGGAGATTTGGCGCTGTTGATGGCAGAAACAAATGCCACAAAAATCATCGGCCTAGATATTTCTGCTGGAATGTTGGCTGTGGGAGTTAAAAAAATTGCTGATAAAAATCTTTCCAGCAAGATTGAGATGATGTTAGCCGATTCTGAAAATATGCCTTTTGCAGAAAACACATTCGACGCGATCACGGTGGCCTTTGGCATTCGAAACTTTGAAAATCTTGAAAAGGGGCTTGAAGAGATTTTGCGCGTGTTAAAGCCCAACGGCATCTTTGTCGTACTTGAAACTTCCAATCCGACAAAAACTCCCTTCAAACAAGGTTATGTTTTTTATACACGCTACATTTTGCCAACCATCGGAAAATTGTTTTCAAAAGACAATGCAGCTTATGGTTATTTGTCGGAGTCTGCTGCTGTTTTTCCTTTTGGAGAAGCATTAAACAATATTTTGAGAAAAATTGGGTTTATAGACGTAATCGCCATGCCACAAACATTTGGGGTAGCCACTATTTATTCTGCTTCGAAAAAATAATATGAAAAAGAGCATTGTTTGTATTTTATTGTTTCTTGCTGTAAGCTCTCAGGCACAAGGGGTTAAAGGGATGTTTAATAAAGATCCGATTATCAACCACGAAAATTTCGATAAACAGCGGGTATATTGGGGTTATTTTTTGGGATTTAGTTTTTACGACTACAAGTTCGATTACAAAGCTATCGCACCCGATATCATCGTTAATCGAACGACCGGATTTAACGTGGGACTGGTCGGCGACTTGCGTCTACAAGAATACTTAAATTTGCGCTTTGAGCCAGGATTGTATTACACCCAAAGAAATTTAGAATACTCAGGATTTGCCAGTTCGACCGACGCCAAGAGACAAGTGGGCGCCACCTATATCCATTTTCCATTGTTGTTGAAATTCTCCGCATTGCGAACCGGCAACGTTCGACCTTATTTATTGGGTGGAGTTTCTACAACTTTAAATTTGGGAAGCAATTCCAAATCTATTGACGACAATGCCCAGCAGAAATTTAGGGTGAAACAATGGACTAAGAATTATGAAGTAGGCTTTGGAATCGATTTATATTTGGAATACTTTAAATTCTCACCATCCATTCGTGGCGTTTTTGGTTTGGGTGATGAGTTGATTCGTGACAATGACCCTAACAGTCCCTGGACCGGAAACATTCAATCGATGAAAACCCGAGCGATCTTAATCAACTTTACCTTTCACTAGTCGTTCTTCGGAATTCGCTTAAAACAATTGCAGCCGCAGCCGCTACGTTGAGACTTTCCGTGCGCTGTAAAACCCCGAATCTCGGAATCGTAATGGCCTGTTTTACACAATTTTGAACACTTTTGGAAATTCCGTTCGCCTCATTACCCATCACAACAATGCCTTCTTGGGGTAAGGCTGCAGTATAAAGGTTTTTACCATCCATAAAAGTACCGAATACGGGTAACCTAGTTTTTTCTAAAAATAAGACTAAATCTATATAATGCACCGAGACGCGAGCGATTGACCCCATACTTGCCTGTACCACTTTCGGACTATAAACATCTGCAGTTTCTTGAGAGCAGAGCAATTGAGACACGCCAAACCAATCGCACAAGCGCATTATGGTGCCGAGGTTTCCAGGATCTCGAATATCATCCAACACCACAATCAACCCTTCTTCGACGATTGGTTTTGGGATTGGAATTTTGAAAAGCGCCAAACAATTATTAGGCGCTGATAACGAACTTATTTTTTTCAAATCACTGTCGGTAATGAATGTTTTCTTAGCCGCAATAACGCCGTCAAATAATGGCATCGTGACGTAAAGGTGTTCTAATTCAATTTCCGATTTTAGCAATTCTTCAATAACCTTAACGCCTTCGGCAAAGAACAGGCCGTTGGCATGCCTATATTTTTTTTGCTGCAAACCCGTTATTAGTTTTATTTGGTTTTTACTAACCATAGAAATAATGTACTTTTGAATTAAATATTCCACAACACTTGAGAAACACCGTTACAAAAATATCATTATTTATTCTAATTGGATTATTTATCTCGGCTTGTAATACCGTCAAAAAAGTTCCTGACGGAAAAAAGCTTTTGACCAAAAATGAAATTACCGTCAACAGCAAAAAGGAAAAAGCCGAAAATATCCAGAATTTAATCTATCAGAAACCGAATACTTCGTTGTTGGGTTACCATTTGCGATTGAATTTATACAATTTGGCGAAACTTAACCATGATTCAATTTACAAGGCCAAATTTATCAATCATCCCGAAAAATACCGTCGTAAATCAAAATGGTTGTCGGCAAAACAGGTCAACCGTCTCGGACAATCTTTTTGGTATGCGGGCATCCATGATTTTTTACGAGACAACGGAGAACCACCAGTTATCATTGACGTTAAAAGCACAGAGAAATCGTCAAAGCGTTTAAAATCCTACTACTTTAATAATGGCTATTTTAATGTAACAACGCGATTTCAAACCGATTCGTTGAAACTTAAAAAGGCAAAAATAAAATATTCTGTAACCACCGGCAATCCTTTCTTTTTAGATTCATTAAAAACGACCATTTTAACGCCAGCATTGGATTCTTTATATCAAACACGGAAATTAACTAGTTTTATCAAATCTGGAAAACAGTACAAAACAGAAGATTTTGAAAATGAAAGAAGCCGGATCACTACCCATTTTAGAAATAGTGGTGTGTATTATTTTCAACCCAATTATATCAATTTTGACATTGATACTCTTGGCGCCAAACACAAGGCCAATGTTGACATGAAAATCAACAACTATTCTTTTCGCGAGGGCGATTCAACGACAACAGTACCGTTTAAAATATATAAAATCAGCGAAGTAAACATTTACACGGATTTTGTGCCAAATAAAATCAAACCCACGGCCACCGATACCATTCGAACGGTCTATCTTAATTTCAATCTGTTCAGTTCAAAGAAGTTAAAATACAGACCAAAATCAATTACGGATGCCATCTTTATCGCAAAAGGAAATTTATTTTCTGATATTAGAACCACATTATCAACTAGGTATCTGAACAATTTAAAAATTTTTAACTATCCATCAATCCAATACACTCCCGATCCAACGGACAGCATTGGTAATTCTTTAATCGCGAATATCTACCTGACCCCTAGAAAGAAATACAGTTTTGGGGCGTCACTAGATTTAAGTCATTCAACGATTCAAGATTTTGGCATTGCGGGAAGTACCACTTTATCCATTCGGAATATTTTTAACGGGGCAGAAACCCTTGAAATAGCCGCTCGGGGCAATATTGGTTCCTCCAAAGCCTTAGCCAATCCGAATGACCGCTTTTTTAATGTAACCGAATATGGACTGGATTTAAAACTCAATTTTCCGAGAATTTTCATGTTTTTCAATACCGAAAAAATCATTCCCAAAAGTATGATTCCGTCAACAACACTGAGCGTAGGTATTGCCAAACAAAAAAATATCGGTCTAGACAAGGAAAACTTTACCAGTGCCCTGTCTTACAACTGGACGCCAAAAAGAAACCACAGCGCGCGACTCGATCTGTTTAATATTCAATATGTAAAGAACATCAATATTGGCAATTATTTTAAAGTGTATAACTCTTCTTATAAAACTTTGAATAATTTGGCCATATCCTACCAGGCGCCTTCCTCCTATTTTAGCGATGGGAACTTAATTATAGACAGCGGAGCCAATTCCTTTATCAATGATGTTTTAAGCGCAATTCCAGCCATTACAACAAACGAAATTGATAGGAAAACAATCAGTAGTATTAGCGAAAGAAGACGACGATTGACCGAAAACAACCTGATTTTTGCTTCCAATTTTAGCTTTGCCAAAACCACAAAAAACGACATCAAAGACGAAAATTATTACGCTTTTAAAACCAAAGTAGAATCGGCCGGAAATTTTTTGTCGCTTGTTGCGCGCGCCTCAAAACAACTTAAAAATCAAAATGGGAATAAAAATATTTTTGGTTTAGAATATTCGCAATACATCAAGGGAGAAATTGAATACATTAAGCATTGGGATTTAAGTCGGAAAAAAGTGCTCGCTTTCAGAACGTTTACCGGAATCGCCATTCCTTATGGCAATGCCAACAGCATACCGTTTTCACGCAGCTATTTTGCTGGCGGATCAAATGACAACAGGGGTTGGCAAGCCTATTCACTAGGACCTGGCAGCACCAATTCAATAAATGATTTTAATGAGGCCAATCTGAAAATTGCCGCTAGTGCAGAAATTCGTTTCAACTTTTTTGGGCAGTTCAATGGGGCGCTATTTGTAGATAGCGGTAACATTTGGAATGTATTAGACAATGTGAAAGATGAAAAAGCCGTTTTTAGTGGACTCAAATCTTTATCAAATATTGCCGTCGGATCCGGATTTGGATTCCGCTATGATTTAAATTTCTTTGTCATCCGTTTGGATTTTGGTTTTAAAACCTATAATCCAGCAGAAATTGGAAATAAAAAATGGTTTAGAGATTACAATTTTGCAAACTCAATTGTAAATATCGGTATAAATTATCCGTTCTAAATTTTTAAATTATTAGTTTTGTACCCTGTAATTTTAAATAAACAAACATGGTCCATACTATAAAATCTGGTGTTGCAACGGGAGACCAAGTGCAGGAAATTTTCAGATATGCAAAACAAAAAGGATTTGCGCTTCCGGCCGTCAACGTCACTGGATCAAGTACTATTAATGGCGTATTGGAAACTGCGGCCAAATTAAAAGCGCCTGTAATTATACAATTTTCCAATGGTGGTGCCATTTTCAATGCTGGCAAAGGGTTGCCTAATTCCAATGAAAACGCTGCCATTTTGGGCGGTATTGCTGGAGCCAAGCACATTCATACATTAGCCGAAGCATATGGTGCCACGGTTATTCTTCATACCGATCATTGCGCTAAAAAATTATTGCCTTGGCTGGACGGACTTCTGGATGCCAGCGAAAAACATTTTGCGGAAACAGGAAAGCCTTTATTTAGTTCCCACATGATCGATTTGTCTGAAGAACCATTACATGAAAATATTGATATCTGTAAAACCTATCTTGCCCGCATGAGTAAAATGGGGATGACTTTAGAAATTGAATTGGGAATTACAGGCGGAGAAGAAGATGGTGTAGACAATTCTGACATAGACAGTTCGAAATTATATACCCAGCCTGACGAAGTGGCCTATGCCTACGAGGAGCTATTGAAAGTAAGTCCACGCTTTACCATCGCCGCCGCTTTCGGAAATGTACATGGGGTTTACAAACCCGGTAACGTAAAACTAACCCCGAAAATTCTGAAAAATTCTCAGGATTATGTTCAAAATAAATTTAATACAGAACACAACCCAGTTGATTTTGTATTTCACGGCGGTTCCGGTTCTACTTTAGAAGAAATCAGAGAAGCCATCGGTTATGGCGTGATCAAAATGAATATTGATACCGATCTGCAATTTGCTTTTACAGAGGGCATTCGTGATTACATGGTTAACAATATTGCATATTTAAAAACACAAATCGGAAGCCCAGATGGTGCGGAATCTCCGAATAAAAAACATTATGACCCGAGAAAATGGGTTCGTGAGGGCGAGTTGACTTTCAATAAACGACTGGAACAAGCTTTCGCAGATTTAAACAACATTAATACTTTATAGTTGTGGGTTGTGGGTTTAAAGTTGCCGGTTTCATCCGACCGCCATCGACCCATCAACCATTAATACATACCCCAAAATAAAAGATATGGCTTGGTTTAAAAGAACAGAAAAAGGAATTACTACTGCAACCGAAGATAAAAAAGATGTTCCGAAGGGATTGTGGTACAAGTCACCAACAGGCAAAATTATTGATGCTGACGAGTTAGAACGAAATCTTTGGGTAAGTCCAGAGGATGGTTTTCATGTGAGAATTGGCAGCGCTGAATATTTTGAAATTCTGTTTGATAATAACGAATTTCAGGAATTAGATGCCAAAATGACCTCTAAAGATCCTTTGCATTTTGTTGATACCAAGAAATATGCCGACCGACTTAAGGATGCTATGGAAAAAACCAAACTAAAGGATGCGGTGCGAACCGGGGTTGGAAAATCTAAAGGAAAAGATCTTGTCGTGTGCTGTATGGATTTTGCTTTTATAGGTGGTTCAATGGGCGCAGTGGTGGGAGAAAAAATAGCACGCGGGATTGATCATGCCATTAAAAACAGAATTCCTTTTGTAATGATTTCCAAATCGGGTGGCGCTCGAATGATGGAGGCCGCGTATTCTTTAATGCAGTTGGCAAAAACTTCGGCCAAATTAGCCCAATTGGCGGATGCCAAAATTCCTTATATTTCATTGTGTACCGATCCGACTACAGGAGGAACCACCGCGTCGTATGCGATGCTGGGAGATGTTAATATTTCTGAACCTGGCGCTTTGATTGGTTTTGCGGGGCCTCGAGTGGTAAAAGATACTACTGGAAAAGACTTGCCTGAGGGTTTTCAAACCGCAGAATTTGTTTTAGAACATGGTTTTTTAGATTTTATCACGCCAAGAAAAGAATTGAAAGACAAAATCAATTTGTATATTGATTTAATTGAGAACAACGACATACGATAATTTGTTTTAAAAGCGTCGAAATTAAATTTTTTACTTTTCTAGAATTAAATAGAAGCATGCGAACCTGCTTTTTGCTAAAAAGTAGGGTTTTTTTAGAAAATTTGTTCCTCCATTTTTGTATTCCAGCTGAATAACAATATTTACTTAAGAAGAAGACCTTAATTAGCTTCCAAAATCGCGCTCGCCACTCAGAGTTTTTCTCGGCGAGGTGCAATACTGTTTGACGTGTTTCAAGATTGATCACCTCAATTTTCTTAAATCTTATGCAACTTATACCCTTACTAAGTTTGCCAAGTTTTTTTATATTTTTCTGCCAAAGTCTTATCCTCCAAAATTACACACACACAAATACTGACGTAATTTTTTGATTTGCCGGCGAAATGATAAGGCAGTCTTTCTTTTGCGTTTTTGAATCAAGATAGTAAGATGAACCGAGCCAATCGTGTTAGAAGCGAAATAAGGAGTCAAGTTCGGAACTGTTTTTTGGATAAAATTATGCAGAAAATCGAATTCTTGCTTGCGATCACCAGCGACATTTAAAAGATATTTTCATACCGCGTTGGCGTCATTTTTTGCAAACCTATTCAAGAGACTGATGTTTTACATTAATTTTATCCTTTTACTGCCAAAGAAATTATATTCCGGTACGGATGGCTTCCACCGGATCCAACCGAGAAGCAGAAATTGCAGGCAGAATTCCTGAAATGAGTCCGATTAACGCCGACAATCCAGTACCGATGATGATATTCCAAAATCCCAGTATAAATTCAAATCCAAGCAGATTTGTTAAAACCAACGCTATCGTCCAAACCAGCAATAAACCTATGATACCGCCAAGAACCGACAAAATTATGGCTTCAAACAAAAACTGAAACAAAATAAACTTATTTTTGGCCCCCAATGATTTTTGAATTCCAATTAAATTCGTTCGTTCTTTTACCGAAACAAACATAATATTGGCAATCCCAAAACCGCCCACCAATAACGAAAACAAGCTGATAATCCAGCCGACTAAATTCATCTGCCCGACAATATTGTCAATAAAATCGGTCAGTCCTGATAAAATATTGACGAAAAAATTGTCGATTTCTCCCGATTTTACTCCTCGAAAGTTGCGCATTTTTTGAGCAATTTCTGCTTTTAAGGCGGGCACATCGATGCCCTTATCAGGTTTAATGATAATTACCGGCAAAGTATTTTCGTTGTTATCGCCATAGAGTCTTCTCAAAAAGTTGGACGCAATAAAAACCGAAGTATCATCGCTATCGCCAAGTCCCAAGCTCATTCCTTTCTTTTTGGTAACGCCAATTACTGTAAATCGCTGACCATACAGACGCACGGTTTTTCCGATGGGATCAAATTCATCAAAAAGCCCTTTTGCGATTTCATACCCCAGCACAACCAGTGGCGTACCCGAATTTGATTCCAATTCGTTAAAAAACCGACCTTCTCCAAATTCAAGTCTTTGTATGGCTGCAAACTCAAAACTGACGGCCACAACATTTACATCTGATACTGTTTTGGATTCAAACTTGATATTTTGTTTGTTCGTAAAAAATTGAAAACAAGTGTTTTCAACATGATTCAAAGCCGTTTTTAAGTACTGGTATTCTTCGTAGTTTACCTTAGGGAATTGCTCCCGCTTCCATTGCGGAACGTTGGTCGGACCAAAGGATTGGCTGGTCAGATAAATGGTATTTTTATCAAGTGTGCTTAAATCACCTTTTATTTTCCGGTCTAATGAATCGACGGCAGCCAACACAGCAATAATAGAAAATATTCCAATTGTAACGCCAAGGAGCGACAGTATTGTTCGCAATTTATTGTTGCGCAAGGCACTCATAGCAAAACTGAAACTCTCTTTAAGCAACCGCAAATAAACGAGCATAATAATTTATTTTTCGTTTCGTAAAACTGCTAATTTTTTTAACCAAAACCTAATTAATAGTACCGCAAGATTTGTCCTATTATTTGAAATAATGTTACAGCAATGCGCTGAATCTTAGATTCAAAAAAACTACTTTTGCACCTAAAGACAACTACCGCATGGACACCGCAAAAACAATTCACTCGGCTTTGATATCAGTTTTTTCCAAAGACGGACTGGAGCCTATTGTTCGCCAACTACACGAGAAAAATGTGACGCTTTATTCTACCGGTGGAACCGAAGATTTTATTAGAAATTTAGGCATTCCTGTAATCTCCGTAGAAGACATTACTTCGTATCCATCCATACTGGGCGGCAGGGTCAAAACGCTACACCCTAAAATTTTTGGTGGCATTTTAAACCGGCAAGACAATGAGTTGGATGTACAACAGATGGCTGAATTTAATGTTCCGCAAATCGACTTGGTGATTGTCGATTTGTATCCATTTGAAAAAACAGTTGCTTCGGGTGCTTCAGAGACTGACATCATTGAGAAAATTGATATCGGTGGCATTTCCTTAATTCGCGCAGCAGCAAAAAACTTTAAGGATACCGTGATTGTTGCTTCGGTCGATGAATATTCAATGTTTTTAAGTTTAATTTCAACACAAAATGGTGCCACCACTTTACAGGACAGAAGAGCGTTGGCAACCAAAGCATTTCAGGTTTCCTCTCATTACGACACAGCCATTTTCAATTATTTCAATACCGATGAAACAATTTACAACCAAAGCCTTTCTAACGGGCAGATGTTGCGGTATGGTGAAAATCCACATCAAAAAGGTTTTTTCTTTGGCGACTTAGAGGCGATGTTTCAAAAATTACACGGAAAAGAATTGTCATACAATAACCTGCTAGACGTTGATGCAGCAGTAAATTTAATGTTGGAATTCAAAAATGAAGATCCGACTTTTGCTATTTTAAAACACAATAACGCTTGCGGCGTGGCCACGAGAAAGACCATAAAACAAGCTTATCTCGTTGCATTGGCGTGCGATCCCACTTCAGCATTCGGCGGTGTTTTAATTGCCAACTGTACGATTGATGCGGCCACAGCATTGGAAATCAGCCCGCTGTTTTGTGAAGTGGTCATTGCTCCCGATTATGATGCTGAAGCTATTGGTATTTTATCCGAGAAGAAAAATCGCATTATTTTAATTCAAAACGAAGTTGAATTACCTCAACGCCATGTTCGCACGGCACTCAACGGTCTTTTGGTTCAAGATAAAAATAACATTACCGACAATAAAGCGCATCTAAAAACTGTTACTTTGACGGCCCCGACTGCGCAGGAAACTGAAGACTTACTATTTGCCTCAAAAATCTGTAAAAACACCAAATCGAATACAATTGTTTTTGCAAAAAACCAAACTTTAATTGCTTCTGGAACTGGTCAGACCTCGAGAGTCGATGCATTGAGACAAGCCATTGAAAAAGCAAATACTTTTGGATTTGATCTGCACGGAGCCGTAATGGCAAGCGATGCTTTTTTCCCATTCCCAGATTGTGTTGCCATTGCTTCGACGGTTGGAATTACTGCCGTGATTCAACCCGGAGGCTCCATAAAAGATGCGTTGAGTATTGAATATTGTAATGAAAATAAAGTTGCAATGGTATTTACCGGAACCCGTCATTTTAAACATTAATTTGTTTAACTTTGTGCGTCTAAAATTAATAACTATTTAAACCCTTAAAAGACTTATGGGATTTTTTGATTTCATGACTGAGGATATTGCGATAGACCTTGGTACCGCTAACACACTAATTATCCACAACGACAAAGTGGTTATTGATAGCCCATCTATAGTTGCCAGAGATAGAGTTTCTGGAAAAATCATCGCCGTAGGCAAAGAAGCCAACATGATGCAAGGCAAAACCCATGAAAACATAAAAACCATTAGGCCTTTAAAAGATGGCGTTATTGCCGATTTTGACGCCTCGGAGAAAATGATCAGTATGTTCATTAAAAGCATCCCCGCTTTAAAGAAAAGAATGTTTACCCCCGCCCTTCGGATGGTAGTTTGCATTCCTTCTGGGATTACCGAGGTAGAAATGCGTGCCGTAAAAGAATCTTGCGAAAGGGTCAACGGAAAAGAAGTTTACCTGATCCACGAGCCAATGGCTGCTGCAATTGGTATTGGTATCGATATCATGCAACCCAAAGGGAATATGATTGTGGATATCGGAGGAGGCACTACTGAAATTGCCGTAATTGCCTTGGGTGGAATTGTTTGCGACAAATCAGTCAAAATTGCAGGGGATGTATTTACCAATGATATTGTATACTACATGCGAACCCAGCACAATTTATTTGTTGGAGAAGCGACAGCAGAAAAAATAAAAATTACAATTGGCGCTGCTCTAGAAGAATTGGAAAGTCCACCAGAAGACATGTCTGTTCAAGGCCGGGATTTACTAACTGGAAAGCCAAAACAAGTAGAAGTTTCTTATAGAGAAATTGCCAAAGCATTAGACAAATCGATTCAAAGAATTGAAGATGCCGTAATGGAAACTTTATCACAAACTCCTCCAGAATTGGCTGCTGATATTTACAATACGGGGATTTATCTCGCAGGTGGTGGTTCAATGCTTAGAGGACTAGACAAACGGATTTCACAAAAAACTGACTTGCCCGTTTATATTGCTGAAGATCCTTTACGAGCAGTGGTTCGCGGGACAGGAATGGCACTCAAAAACATTCCTAAATTCAGAAGTATCCTAATAAAATAACAGCATAATTCATGCAGCAAATATTTAATTTTATATTTAAAAACAGCCACCGATTGCTGTTTTTGCTGCTTTTGGCTGTTTCGTTAACGCTCACTATTCAATCGCATTCTTACCACAGAAGCAAGGTAATTAGTTCGGCTAATTTTTTGAGCGGTGGCGTTTATGAAAAAATAAATTCCGTCAGCGAATACCTGAATTTGAAAAATCAAAATAACGAATTGGCGATTGAAAATGCGCGTTTGAAAGGCCTGTTGTTCAATCTCAAAGATACTACCTCCATTCCAAAAATGGACAGCATTAAAGGCGTCAGTAAGATAAACATTATCGTTTCCAAAGTCATTCACAATTCTTATAATGTTTTTGAGAATTACCTCACTATCAACAGCGGTTCAGCGGCAGGTGTCCAGCCTGACATGGGCGTTGTCAACAGCGCGGGAATCATCGGAATTGTTGATAAAACTTCGAAAAATTACGCCACAGTTATCAGCATACTCAACGTAAAATCGCAAATCAACGCTAAGATTAAAAAATCGAATCATTTTGGCTCTCTGGTCTGGAATGGAAAAAGTACGGGTTTTGTGCAGTTGATTGATGTGCCTAGATTGGCTTCGGTTCGAAAAGGAGATACGATCGTTACGGGCGGACAGTCTGTTATTTTTCCGGAAAATATTGGTATCGGAACCATCGATAAAATCTACACAGATGATAAAACCAATTATTACACCTTAAATGTGAAACTCTTTAATGATATGACAAATTTAGGCCACGTCTACATCATTAAAAGCAAAGACCGCGAGGAAAT
This sequence comes from Flavobacterium sp., assembly GCA_014378065.1. Taxonomy (GTDB): domain Bacteria; phylum Bacteroidota; class Bacteroidia; order Flavobacteriales; family Flavobacteriaceae; genus Flavobacterium. Next base: position 67,067 of record JACMOK010000054.1, on the reverse strand, counting down.
TCTTAACCTTCAGAAAAAGGAAAATGAATAGCACCTTATTGGTAAATATTGCCCGATTCATTCTGCTGCTTGCGGCGCAAGTACTGTTGTTCAATAACATGAATTTCTTGGGATATATCAATCCGTACCCATACATTCTATTCATCATTCTGTATCCGGTTAACGGGAACAAGACGGGTCTCCTTATCGCCAGTTTTATTTTAGGAATTATAATGGATATGTTCTCCAATTCTGGTGGCGTACATGCTGCAGCCTGTCTGCTTTTGGCTAACTATCGCCCTTATATTTTTAAATTTTCGTTTGGTCTGAGTTACGAATACCAAACGGTGAAATTGAATGATGTATTGACGCCAGAAAGGTTTTCATTTATTTTAATTGCGGTAGTAATTCACCATGTAACCTTATTTTTATTGGAAGTCTTTAGACTGAATTTTATTTGGGAAATTTTTCTTAAAACAATTTTTAGTACGCTATTCACGATAATCATCTGCATTACTATCATCTACCTTATTAAGCCCAACAAACGATGAGAAAAGTATTACTGCCCACCATTATTATTGTGGCAACCATCTTACTTGTAATGAGGCTATTTTACTTGCAAGTGATTGACGATTCTCTGAAGTTAAAATCAGACAACAACGCGATAAAAATTCAATACGATTATCCAGAACGAGGGTATATTTATGATCGACACGGCAAACTTTTGGTCGCAAATCAGCCTTCTTATGACATCATGGTGATTCCTAAAGATTTGAAGAATATTGACACGGTTGAGTTTTGTAAATTACTGAATATTCGCCGAGAAGATTACATAAAGATTATCACGAAAGCCAAGGTATACAGTCCGAGATTACCGTCCGTTTTTTTACCACAATTGAATAAATTGGAGTTTGCGGCTTTCCAGGAAAAAATTCGAAAATTTGAAGGTTTTTACATTCAAAAGAGATCGCTACGAGATTATCAAGTTTCCTTTGGCGCAAATATTTTTGGATTTATAACACAAGCGAATGAAAAAACGGTTGCTAAAAACCCATATTACAATAGCGGGGATTTGCTTGGAAAACAAGGTGTAGAAGAAAGTTACGAAACAACTTTACGGGGTATTAAAGGCGTGAAATATTTCCAGAAAGACAAATACAATCGAGAAATTGGCTCATACAAAGAAGGTCAATTTGATACCATTGCAGTACAAGGCGAGGATATCAATTTGACTATTGACGCCGAACTCCAACAATATGGAGAAGCCTTAATGGTCAATAAACGCGGCGGTATTGTTGCCATAGAACCAAAAACCGGTGAGATTTTAGCTTTGGTTACCGCCCCTTCTTATGATCCAGCAATATTGGTAGGGCGTCAACGGTCTAAAAACTACACGATGTTGTATCGAGACTCTATTGCTAAGCCACTTTATGACCGAGGGCTGCTGGCTGAATATCCTCCAGGATCCCCTTTTAAAATATTGACTGGATTGATCGCTTTGCAAGAACATGTAATTGACGAGCAAACCACGGTATTTTGTCGACACGGTTTTAGTTATGCACGAGGACGCTTTATGCGATGCCATTGCCACGGCGGGGCACTTCAATTGCATCGTGGCATTTATGAATCCTGTAATGCCTACTTTGCTACAGCTTACATGAAAACCATCAATAAATTTGTAAAGCCCGCAGACGGCGTCGATGTTTGGAGTGGCCACTTAAAAAGTTTTGGATTGGGTGAGTTTATGGGCTATGATTTACCGACTGGGAAGAGAGGAAAGGCACCCACGTCTAAAACTTACAAAAAAATATACCCCAATGGAGGCTGGCGCAGCACCGCTATTGTTTCAAATGCCATCGGACAGGGTGAAGTACTGATGACACCTATACAGTTGGCCAATATGATGGCCGCCGTTGCAAACCATGGTTTTTATTTTACGCCCCACATCATCCGAAAAATTGAAGGGGAAACCATCGATAAGAAATTCCGGACGAAACACCTTACCACCGTTGACCGAAAATATTTTCAACCGATAATTGATGGCTTGTTTGATGTGTATAATATGGGAACCGCTCACGCACTGCAAGTAGAAGGCATTGAGATTTGTGGAAAAACCGGAACCGCTGAAAACTTTGCCAAAATTAATGGCAAAAGGGTCAAATTGCAAGATCACTCCATATTCGTAGCCTTTGCTCCAAGAAATAATCCGAAAATTGCCATTGCAGTGTTGGTAGAAAACGGTTATTGGGGTGCGCGCTGGGCTGGGCCGATAACTAGTTTAATGATTGAAAAATACCTCAGACACAAAATTACACGAACAGATTTAGAAAAACGAATGTTGGAAGGCAGCCTTCAAAGTGAATATGCAAAATATACCGGTAAGAAAGAAACCGATAGTCTTTTGCTTAAAGCCAGACCCAGAGAACTGGTGCAAGATAGTGAAACCGAAAATTAACGGGACAAATGAAGAACCAAAGTGTAACCAATAATTTAGACTGGATTAGTGTTATCATCTATATCACCTTAGTGGTTATGGGTTGGCTTAACATTTACTCTTCTTCGCTATCCCTGTCTGAAGAAAGCTATATTTTTGATCTTTCTCAGTTTTACGGAAAGCAATTGCTTAGCATCGGACTGACCATTCCATTGATCTTTATTGTATTGTCGGTTGACGGAAAATTTTATGAAAAATTTGCCAGTATCATCTTTTTCATTGCATTGCTGTCGTTGGCCGGATTATTTGTTTTTGGCAAAACGGTAAAAGGTCAAGCCAACTGGTACTCCTTTGGATCCTTCGGACTACAGCCATCTGAATTCGCAAAAGCAGCTACCGCACTGGCTTTAGCTAAATATTTAAGTGATGTACAGGTCAACTTAAAAGAAGTCAACCGACAACTACAGGCGTTGGGCATTATCTTTTTACCTATTCTGCTTATTGTGCCACATGATCCGGGAAGCGCATTAATTTACACCATGTTTATACTGGTGCTTTACCGTGAAGGATTGCCTCCGTGGTACCTTTGGACTGGTTTTATTGCTATTATTTTATTTGTACTTTCTCTAGTTTTTGAACCTTGGGCTGTTGCTTTAATGGCGCTCGCAGTGATCTGTTTGGTTCACTTCAAAAGCCGCATCGCCAATAGAAATTTATTGGCAAGTGCCATAGTCTTTGTGCTAATTTCAGGCTTCGTCTTTTCTGTAGATTATGTATTCGACAATGTTTTCAAGCAACACCACCGCGACCGTTTCAATATTTTATTAGGCAAAGAAGTCGACATGAAAGGGATTGGATACAATACCAATCAATCCGAAATTGCGATTGGCTCCGGCGGTTGGTTTGGAAAGGGCTTTTTAGAAGGAACGCAAACCAAAGGCGGATTCGTTCCCGAACAGCATACCGATTATATTTTCACGACTGTTGGAGAAGAGTGGGGCTTTTTCGGCTCTTTAGTTGTTATCGCGCTTTTTATTGCGTTGATCTTTAGGGTCATTTATCTTTCCGAAAGACAAAAGACAAAATTCAGTCGCGTCTACGGCTATTGTGTGGCAAGCATACTTTTTATTCATTTTTTTGTAAATATCGCTATGGTCGCAGGCATTTTTCCCACGATTGGGGTACCATTGCCTTTCTTTTCTTATGGCGGCTCCGGACTTTGGGGCTTTACCATATTGCTTTTTATATTTTTAAAAATGGATGCTAACAAAGTAAATGAGTGGTGATTTTTTAGGAAGCCAATCCTGCTATCCGCTAAATCCCTCCATTGCATTACGGGGATACCGCTACTATCAGGGCTAGAAGACATCTATTGAATAAAAGTTAGTACAAAAGGATTGTCGACGCAAACAAAAATGTATTGCGCTTAGTTCATAAAAAAACTCCAGTAATTCAATATGAATTTCTGGAGCTTTTAATTCTTGTTAATTTTAATCGACAATTACGATTTTACCAATTTGTCTTTTTTACTTTTACTGACCAAATTTTTCTTGATGGCCGGCGCTATTCTGGGTTGTAAATCATCTAAGACATTGATCGCTTCTTCCACATAAATGTCTTTAGATAAACTTTCATGCCAACGGTCTCTTTTTTCTTTAAGAGAATTGTCTGTTTTCATCGCTTCTTCTTCATTAGACAACGATGAAAATTTTAAAGTATTTTGATAATCTGCAATCGATTTATATTTTTTAGCCTTCTCTTCGATAGCAGACTGCTCCGCTTTAAATTGGTCCATGTTCAAGCTATAGATATTTTCCTTATTTCGCTCATCTATCCATTTAGCATTTTCATCAATAAGTTTGAATTTGGCACTTTCGGCGATACGCTTTTTACTATTTTCGATCGCAGCATCAAAATTACTTTGCTTGTTCCAGAAATTAAATTCGGCTGGATCAATTTTATCCCAAGGCATAGCGTTATCAATGTCACGTTCGCCCATTTTTAAATAAGCATAACGATCTGGTATTGCAACATCACTACTTACCCCTTCGAGCTGTGTTGAGCCGCCGTTAATTCTGTAGAATTTTTGAGTGGTGGTTTTGAGCGCACCCAAATCACCAGTGGTGCCTCCTCTAACAAATTGATTTAAATCAATCACATTCTGAACCGTCCCTTTTCCATATGATTGCTTGCTGCCAATAATAATTCCTCTTCTGTAATCTTGAATCGCAGCAGCCAAAATTTCTGAAGCTGAGGCAGAAAAACTGTTTTGCATAATAACCAAGGGGCCGTCCCACTGCACTCGTTTGTCTCTGTCATACAACACCTCTTTTTTTCTTCCAGCGGATTTAATTTGTACTACTGGTCCCTCCTCTATAAACAAACCCGCAATATCAACTACTGTTTTCAGAGAACCCCCACCATTATCGCGAAGATCCAAAACGATGCCCTCAACACCCGCCTTTTTTAAACGGTCTACTTCAATAGCCATGTCTTTTCCGGCGTCCCGACTGTCATTATTTTCAAAATCGATATAAAATTTAGGCAAATAAATGATACCATATTTTATTCCGTTTTTTTCAACAACACTTGATTTGGCATAGGTTTCTTCAATCTCTACAATATCCCTAATAATCGAAATTACTTTAATTGTTCCGTCTACTTTTTTCACTGTAAGGCGCACCTCCGTCCCTTTAGGGCCTTTAATTTTCTTTACGACATCGTCGAGATGCATCCCAACTACATCGAGCGCTTCTTGATTTCCCTGTGCGACCTTCATGATCACATCGCCAGCTTCAAGCTCTTTTCCCCTCCAAGCGGGGCCGCCGGAAATCAATTCTGAGATTTCGGTATAATCACTTTTCTTTTGTAATCTTGCACCAATACCTTCTAATTTGCCGCTCATACTAACGTCAAAACGTTCTTTTTCATCAGGCGGAAAATAATTGGTATGGGGGTCAAAACGCGTCGCAATGGCATTGACATAAACGGAAAACCAATCATTTTGATCCAAATCATTTATAAAATCAAAGTATTCATTGAGTGATTTTAACGAACTTTCTCTCGTTTCTTTCTCCAGTTGATCAAAACTTTTAGGAGCCACCAGCGTAGCGCTCGCTTTATCGGCCACCGCGTTGTTTAATTCTTTCGCTTTGTTTAAATCACTTGCACTTTTTGGGGTTTTGTCTTTTACGATCCCGTTTTTAAGGTCATCTTGGAGTTTTATCTTATCGGTAAGAGACGAAAGGGTAGACAACTTAATTTGTTTGCGCCATTTTTCCTTGAGTTCTGCGATGTTTTGAGCATAAGGCAACTTCTCATAGTCGGTATTGAATTCTTCTTTTATTGAATAATCGAATGGTTTGGCCAGTACTTCCTTATAAAATTCTTTGCTTTCTGAGATGCGTTTCATCAACCGATCGTAAGTCAAATTGAAAAATGACAAATCTTTATTTTTAATTTGATCGTCTAATTGGGTTTCGAATTTTGCAAATTCTTCAATATCTGATTGTAAAAAAAAGCGTTTTGAAGGGTCTAATGCCTCGATATAATCTTTGTAGATTCCCTTGGAAAATTTGTCGTCAATGACCGCCGGATCATAATGACCGCGTTCGATGACAAAGGTTAATAATTCCAACAACAGTTTGTCTTTTTCAGGATCGTTTTTTTCTTTTGGAATAAAACTCCAAAGTCCTAACGCCAAAATAACAACTACCAATAAAATTTTGTAATTCCTTTTCATATATTCCACAATTGTATGCATTAATTTTTGAACTAAATTACATAAAATACGAGATGGCCACAGATTAGACCACCTAATTTTTTGTTAAAGATGCTAATTTAGCAACTTCCTGACAAAAATGCTTATTTTTGCTGGTATTATTTAAGCAGTTTAAACTGGCGTTAACAAAACGTATTGTTAATAATAAGACCATAGCCCTAATAGCAGCGGCATCCTTTAGGGTTTTCGCTTTTAATGCGAAAACCCTAAAGATAGAGCGGATAGTAGGAATTAGCTTCAGAAAAAAATGAAAAAAAAACCTTTGATTTTGGTTACAAACGATGATGGCATAACGGCACCCGGAATTCGTGCCCTGATTTCGGTGATGGCGGAAATTGGACAAGTGGTGGTGGTTGCTCCAGACAAGCCACAAAGCGCAATGGGGCATGCGATCACAATGAATAACATGTTGTATCTCAATAAAATTTCGACAGAAAATGCAGCAATAACCGAATACAATTGTTCTGGTACGCCTGTTGATTGTGTGAAAATGGCGATTAGCGAAATTCTTAAGCAAAAGCCCGACTTGTGTGTATCTGGCATCAATCATGGATCGAATTCTTCAATCAATGTGATTTATTCCGGAACAATGAGCGCTGCGGTAGAGGCCGGAATTGAAGGTATCCCAGCCATTGGATTTTCGTTACTGGATTATGAATGGAATGCCGATTTTGAACAAGTAAAATCTTTTGTAAAGAAAATAGCTTTAGAAACTTTAGACAAAGGCTTGCCATCGGGGACCATTTTGAATGTGAATTTCCCGAAACTCCAAGAAAAACAAATGAAAGGCATTAAAATATGCCGACAAGCCAAAGCCTTTTGGATGGAGAAATTTGACAAGCGGCAAACCCCGCAAGGCAAAGATTACTATTGGCTTACCGGCGAATTCATAAACCAGGACCAGGGCGAAGACACTGATGAGTGGGCTTTAGCAAATGGGTATATTTCAGTAGTCCCGGTGCAATTTGACATGACCGCCCACCATGCGATACAACAACTAAATACTTGGACACTAAATGAAAAAAATTGATATTGCCTACGGCGTTGTCATCGGAATGGTTTCGGCTTTGTTTGGCAGTTTCATTTTCGTTGAAGCGTTTACACCTTACCATTTTATGGATGGCATTGCCACGTTTAAAGCGCAAGGACTGTTGGGGAAAATCATTACTTTGGGTGCTATTTTAAACGTTGTGATCTTCTTTGTTTTACTAAAATTCAATAAAGATTTGATGGCCAGAGGCGTCATTTTAGCCACGATTATGTTAACGGTGATTACCTTTTTTGTATAAAACGGCGCAGCAAACCATCAATATTCAGTTTTTAAAATGAAATACTACATTATAGCCGGAGAAGCTTCTGGAGATTTGCATGGTTCTAATTTGATGAAAGCGTTGTATCGCGAAGACACGAACGCTGAGATTCGGTTTTGGGGCGGCGAACTGATGCAAAACGTGGGCGGAACTTTGGTCAAACATTACCGTGAATTATCGTTTATGGGATTTATTGAAGTGGTTTTTAATCTTAAAACTATCTTGAGCAACATTCAATTTTGTAAAAAAGACATTGACCATTTTAAGCCAGATGCGATTATTTTTATTGATTATCCAGGATTCAATATGCGTATTGCAAAATGGGCAAAACTTCGTGGAATCCCAACCCACTATTATATTTCTCCGCAGATCTGGGCTTGGAAAGAAAATCGTATTGCTGCTGTAAAACGTGATTTTGATAAATTGTATGTAATTCTGCCTTTCGAAAAAGATTTTTATGAAAAGAAACATCAGTTTCCTGTAGATTTTGTCGGACACCCATTAATTGATGCTATTCACAGCCGGAACGTCAGCGATGAAATCACGTTTAGAAAGGAAAACCAACTCGATGAAAAACCTATCATTGCGGTCCTTCCGGGAAGTAGAAAACAAGAAATTACAAAAATGTTGTCGGTGATGCTTAGCGTGGTAGATACTTTCCCGGGCTATCAATTTGTTATTGCGGGTGCGCCCAGCCAAGAGCACGGTTTTTATGCTCCGTTTTTAAAAAATAAAAATGTCCGTTTTATTTCAAATAAAACCTACGATTTACTGAGCCATGCTACCGCAGCGCTGGTCACATCAGGAACGGCGACCTTAGAAACTGCATTGTTTAAAGTGCCAGAAGTAGTTTGCTACAAAGGCAGCTGGGCTTCTTACCAAATTGCCAAACGCCTCCTTACTTTAAAATATATTTCGTTAGTCAATTTAATTATGGATCAGCAAGTGGTGGCCGAATTGATTCAGGAACACTGCAATCCCGAAAACATTAAAACTGAACTCGAAAAACTGCTGGATCCCACTTATCGAAGTGCTCTTTTAAAACAATACGATACGCTAGAGCAAAAATTGGGCGGCATGGGTGCGAGTGAAAAAACGGCACAGTTGATTGTACGAAGTTTAAGATAATTTCGTTTAGCATATAATTGTTTAAATTTGTAAAAAATCCCTGCTTTTGAAACATGTCTCTACCTTACTGTTGTTAATGCTTTTTTTTGCGAGTTGCAAACCCACCGCGAACATCATTACATCAAAAAACGAAGCCCAGAAAAAAGGGCTTTACAAAACATCCGAAAACAAAAGAATTGTAGTTAAACCCAATCCTAAAAATGTTTCCAAGCCACTGGAAATTAAAGAGGCCGATAAAAAAATTCGTCTCGACGATAGCAATGCTGAAGATTATGTGATTAATGTGGACCATTCCAACTATATGATTCGGCAATTGATCAACTCGGCCTCGCAAAATTTGGGCGCGGGTTATCGCACCGGAGGAACGACGCCAGAAGGGGGATTTGATTGTTCAGGATTAATGTTTAGCACTTTTAAAAAGTTCGATATTACCCTACCAAGATCGTCAAATGATATGGCGAAAGTGGGTAAAAAACTCAATAATGACGATATCAAAAAAGGCGATCTGATATTTTTTAGAACCAATGGGAAAAGCGTGATCAACCATGTTGGAATGGTCACGGAGGTGTCGCGGGATGAAATCAAGTTCATCCATTCATCTACGCAGAAAGGCGTGATTATCTCTTCGACTAAAGAACCTTATTACAATCGTACATTTGCCCAAGCCAATAGAATTTTACAGTAATACTTTCTTATTCCTTTAGAATTGAATACTTTAGTCCAATGAAAGTATTGCAATTTCCTTTAGCGAAAATCACCTTATGGTTTGTAGTGGGGATTTGGTTGGCCCACAATGAGAAGTTCAGCCCTGAGCTCGTGTTTTCGGCGCTATCGGTTGCCGTTCTGATATTGGTTTTTGCTTTCTATGATGCTAGAAAACAATTCGTTCAGAATTTTTATTTTGGAATTGCTGCTTATGGCCTCTCTTTCTGTATTGGTCTTTCAACGTGGGCTATCCATAACGATTATTTACAAAAAGACAACTACATCCATAAAATTAAAACAGATCAAGAAACACATGTCATTTCAGTAGTGTTGCGGGAAAAGCTAAAAAGTAGTTCCGATCAGGTTCGTTACATTGCCTTGGTACAGCGTATTGATGGGCTTGAAAGCTCAGGAAAAATAATAATCAATTTAAATAAAAATCAATTTAAAAACACATTTTGCATTGGAAACCAGCTTCAGATTAAAGGAACGATTTTCAAACACAAACGACCCCAAAACCCCAACCAGTTTGATTATGGCGAATATTTAATCAACAAATCTGTTTTGGCGCAAATGTATCCTTCTAACGATGCCGTCAGTGCCAAGAAATTCGTAGAGCAGGATGCTTTTTATTATTCTGATGCGTTGCGAAACAGAATTCTAACAAATCTTGACAGCAGCGGGTTTCGGACTACCGAACTTAACATCATTGCCGCTTTAATTTTAGGACAACAACAAGATATTGATCCTGAAATCTTGTATGACTACCAGGTGGCAGGTGCGATTCATATTCTGTCGGTTTCAGGATTACATGTCGGATTTTTGTTGCTATTCTTAAACTTCTTATTGCGCTATTTGCCCAACAGCAGAAGTGCTTCATGGCTAAAATTAGGCATTGTATTATTTTCCTTATGGGGATTTGCCATTCTGGCAGGACTCTCGCCTTCTGTAATTCGGTCGGTTACTATGTTTTCCTTTGTCGCTTTAGGAATGCATTTGAAAAGAAAAACCAACGTTTTCCATACTTTACTAGTCTCAGCCTTTTTAATATTGCTATTTGAACCTTCCTTTTTGTTTGATGTTGGATTTCAATTGAGTTATGTGGCGTTATTTTTTATTCTTTGGTGGCAACCGATTTTGAGTAAACTTTGGGCTCCTGATAACAAAGTCGTAAAATACTTTTGGGAGATTTTGACCGTTTCGCTAGCAGCACAAATGGGCACATTGCCATTAAGCATTTATTATTTTCACCAGTTTCCAGGTTTATTCTTTGCAACCAATTTGATAGTAATTCCGTTTCTTAGTATTATTATGGGACTGGGACTACTAGTAATGGTAATGGCAGCGTTCAATTTTATTCCTGTTGTACTCTCGCAATTATTAGAATGGAGCGTTTGGATTTTAAATAAAATGATCCACTGGATTGCCTCTTTCAAAACATTTATCATTCAAGATATTTCATTCAATTCCTACATGCTTTTAGGCCTCTACGCCTTGCTGTTTTCAATTTTAATTTTCTTTGAAAAACCGAATTTTAAAAAGGGAATTGTGGCAATCGTGTGCCTTTTTATTTTTCAGTCAAGTTACATTGTTTCAAAATGGTCGGCACAAAACCAAAAAGAGTGGATTGTTTTTAACAGCAAAAAGTCGACGTTAATCGCAGAGAGAGATGGATTCGACGTCACCGTATATTCTAACCAACCGACGACAGAAAACAAGCTGTTAAAATCTTATTTGATTGCTAATTTTTGCACAATACAAAATCAGAAACCGTTAAAAAATGTGGCTTATTTTAATGGTAAAAAAATAATTGTTATTGATAGTTTAGGCGTTTATCCCAAAAATGTGCATCCCGATATTGTGGTGATACGACAATCGCCGAAAATAAACCTGGAGCGGGTGTTGCTGACTTGCAAACCTACTATGGTCGTCGCGGACGGATCCAACTTTAAATCTGCGGTCAACCGTTGGCAGGGCACGTGTCAGAAAGCAAAAATCCCTTTTCACGCCACAGCTGAAAAGGGATTTTATAGACTACAATAGGTTTTATTTTTTTACGGCAAGAATCTGATTTGCTGCTTCCAGCCATTTTAAAGGACCACCGGCCACATATCCGGTACTTCCTAACTTATCCAGATTGATTTTTCCGTCTTTCTTGGATGGTGTAGCCAACCAAACCGTTGGATACCCTCTGACTTCAAAAACCTGCTGCAATTCCATGTTCTGTTTTTGTATATCTGGAAGTTGCGGACTTCTCCTCGGAAAGTCCAATTCTACTAAAACCACATTTTCTTTTGCCCAAACCGCAAATTCGGGTGTTTTTAGTACTTCTTTTTGCAACCGGATGCACCATCCGCACCAGTCGCTACCGGTAAAAAATAATAGTAATGGTTTTTTAGTTTGGATAGCTACTTTCGCGGCCTTTTCTAAATTGGTTTCCCATGCAAGTTCCTGAGCTTGAATTGTCATCGAACCGACGACAAGAAATAAGGTAATTAACGTTTTTCTCATTTTTATTATTTTAAATTTTTATTTTCAAAAATAGTGCCGAATTCCAAAAGGTTTTATTTGACATCCTGCATCAGTTTTTTAACCCAAGGCGAGATTACAATCAATAAGACTCCCGCAATCAAAGCATATAGCGATAATTGCTTGTAACCGTCTGCATATACGATTAGTTTATCGATATTGGATGCATTTTCCGACGCACTGGCGATATTGGCTCCTAACAATCCGGCAAAATATTGGCCATAAGCACTGGCCAAAAACCACATTCCCATCATGACTGCTTGCAACTTGGCAGGCGACAATTTGGTCATAATTGACATCCCTATTGGCGACAAGCAAAGCTCTCCAAAGGTAATAATGAACCAGCCAAAGGTAAATAAATCCAGTGAAGTGTATCCATTGGAATCGGCGAAAAACTTAGTGTAATAGAAAATATAGAAGCCGCCCGCCAAAAATAAAAAACCAAGTCCGAATTTTACGAGCGTATTGGGTTCTATTTTCCTTTTTGCCATCCACAGCCAAACCATGCCAACCAGTGCAGCAAAAATAATTACAAAGAGAGAATTCGCCGAATTGTTCACGCCATTGGGATCCAATGGAATGCCCAGCACCGTGTTATTAAGATTATGTGCGGCGAACAAACTTAGGGATCCTCCGCTTTGTTCAAAAAATGCCCAAAAGACGATCGAGAACAAAATAAAAACCAACGCTGCGATCAGTTTCTTTTTTTCACTAAGAGAGAAATTTCTCATTTCATAAAGCAGATACAATAGCGAACAAGGGCCAATAATATACATGAACAAATCAGTATAACCTGAGTTGGACACCAACAATATAATAATCGGAACAATAGCTACTGAACCGATGTAAGTGATGATTTCATAGGTTTTTCTTTTGCCCTGAGTAATGTGCAACAAGGGCGAAATTCCAATCTCGCCTAATGACTTTTGGGTCTGAACGAAGGTTAGCAAACTTATGACCATGACTAGGGCTGCAAATCCGAAAGCGACATTCCATCTTAAATTTTCGGGAACCACCGAGGCGAGTAACGTTCCGTTTGCAACAGCTATACACAAATATCCGCCAATCAATGCCCCAAGATTGACTCCGGCATAAAATAAAGAAAATCCTGCATCTCTTCTGTTGTCATCATTTTTATACAATTTTCCTACCATGGTAGAGATATTGGGTTTAAAAAAACCTGTCCCAATAATGGTAAAACTGATTCCGATAAAGAAAAATTGCTTGGGATCAATCGCCAAGATTATACTCCCAACAATCATTAAGATTCCTCCCCAAAACAACGATTTCCGGTAACCTAAAATTTTATCCGCAAACAATCCGCCTATAAAGGTAAATGCATATACAAAAGCTTGCGTGGCGCCATACTGAAGGTTTGCCACCTCATCATTCATCAGCAACTGATTGACCATGAAAATAACAAGCATTCCCCGCATACCATAGAAACAAAAACGCTCCCACATTTCACTAAAAAATAAATACCACAATTGTTTAGGATATTTTCCTTTGAAATTTTGAATTTGTTCTAAATCTGCAACAGGTATTTGTTCCATAAGTTCTAATTAATTCCTGATTCTTTCATTACCGCATTGAGTTTTTTCAACAAGGCAAACATCATAAGGGTTGCAAACATTAATAATGAGAAATTAATCCAAAAGAAGTCCGTTTTATCCTCGTAAGTATCCCAAAGACTAGCCAAGACACCGCTCAATTTATTTCCTATTGATGTTGATAAAAACCAACCGCCCATCATTAAAGAAGTAATATTGGTCGGGCTTAATTTTGAGACAACTGATAGTCCCATCGGACTCAAAAACAGTTCTCCAATAGTGATAATTCCATAATTGGCAACCAACCACCAAACACTTACTTTTTCTATTCCGTTGCCACCCATTTTTACCGCAGCCACCATCACCAAAACCGACAATGCCGAAATCAATAAGCCAAAAGCTATTTTTGTGGGTGTGGAAGGTTCTTTTTTTCTGCTGCGCAAATAGGTAAAGAAGGCTACCATCAAGGGTGTTAAAATAATTACCCAACCTGGATTAATGGACTGGCTTAAATTGGTAGCCCATAAATAAACCTTCGAACCTTCGGCCGGCCTTTTATCTTTGGCTACGTTTCTGAAATATAAAGGATAATTGACTTCTTTTTTAACCACGCCATTTTCCTTTTGCAATCGAAAACTCGCATCATACAATTCTACGGTGTCCTTTTTAAATTCAACCTCCTTCGCTAATTTTAATCCGCTAAATACAGTTTGTGTTGTTCCGGTTATTGCCCTATCTGTATAGCGGTCAGCCCATGTTGTCAACGCAGATCCGTTAAGTTTAAAAACTGCCCAGAATAAAATGACGACGGCAAATATGGCAAGTAGCGCACCGATCGGTCTCTTTTCGTGAGCCTTGGCTTTAAAATAAAGGCTGGCATAAAAGAAAATGACCGGAATACACGCAAAAATAAAAGCATCAGTACTATCCGATCCAAAAATATAACTGTTCGGATTTGCTTCAGATGCGACACCTTTAAGAAACCATCCTATTACCCCAAACACTACTGACGGCAACAAAATGAACAATACAATTTTATAAAAAGGCATATCGTTTTCCTGAGTTCCTTTCTTATGATCGTAGCCTTTGTAATGTTTTGTTCCTAATAAGAATACTACAACGCCAATAAACATGCCCACTCCGGCTGCCATAAAAGCATATTGCCATCCGAGCAAAATCTGCAATGCGGCGCCAAAAAAATTACAGATAAAGGCACCTACGTTAATTCCCATGTAGAAAATATTGTATCCTTCGTCTTTCTTATCCTTAAATTCTTCATTTGAATAGAAGTTGCCAAGCAAGGTGGAAATGTTGGGTTTAAAAAAACCGTTCCCAACAATTACAAAAGTCATGGCAATATAAAGCACTGTAATATTGTGTACACCCATCATCAAATAGCCGATGCCCATTAATATCCCGCCGATAACGATAGCGTTTTTGTAGCCAAGATACCGATCAGCAACCAACCCGCCAATAAAAGGGGTTAAAAATACCAGCGCGATAAAAGTGCCGTATAAATCCGCTGCTTCTTTCTCGGTCATAGCAAATCCAGCTTCGACATCTTTGAGATACAACGTAAAAATACCTATCATTAAGTAATATCCAAAACGCTCCCACATTTCGGATAAAAATAAATAGGGCAATGCTTTTGGGTGTTTATTCCACATGGCTATCTATCTTACGCCGTGCATTAATTTTTTTAATACTGGTGTTAACGCAAACAAAATTACTGCGGCCAGCCCAGTTAAAACAACAAATACCATAAAAAACTCGAACAAGTTATGAATTTCGAATCCGGCAAATACGGGATTATGGTCGGTAATTTGGTGTTTCGCAAGCAAGGCAGTTTGTTCTGCAGTAGGTGTAACTGTTTTGTCTAAGACAGCTTGCAAATCTATTCCTAATTCTTTGGCTTTGATAAATTTGTCTCCGGTGGCGGGCATAATTGACCCCAAGGTTCCAGCCAATGCATAGCCCGATGCATTTGACAAAAAGAAAACGCCATACAATAAAGATGAAAACCGTTTTGGCGATAATTTACCAACCAACGATAATCCGATCGGAGACAAACACAATTCGGCACAAGTTTGAATTAAATATAAAAGAATCAACCATTTAATAGCCAAAAGCCCACTGTTACCTAAATCTTTTACGTTGTAAGCGATAATAAAATAACTCAATGCAATTAAGGCCAAGCCGACCGATTGTTTTACAGGAGAAATTGGTTCGCGGTCTTTGCTTCTCAAATAATCCCATAGCATACTAAAGGGAACAGCAAAAGCGACTACGAATAAACCATTAAAAATCTGTACCATTGACGGAGGCATGTTCCATCCAAAGAAATTTCGGTCGGTTTGGTTGTCGGCAATAAACGTCAAGGAAGAGCCTGCTTGTTCAAAAGCGGCCCAAAAGAAGATAATAAAAAAGGCCACTATATAAATTACAAATATCCTATCTCTTTCAATTTTCGTTAAAGAAGTGTCCGAAACAATAAGACCTGCGAGCGTTAAACCACTCGAATAAATCAAAGTGTAAATTAAATTCTGTCCAAAAACAAAATGGATAATCGCACCTAAAGTTAGAAAAACTATTCCTGCTGTAATTAATGCTTTTTGTGAAAACTCTGCTTTTTGTGATTCTCCTTCTTCAAAATCTGACGCATCGTTTTTTGAAGGTAATCCTCCTAAAGGTTTACCATCAGGCGTAACTACATATTTATTTTTCAGGACGTAGAAAACAGCCGTTCCAATCAACATGGCAATAGAGGCTGCTAAGAATCCCCATTTAAAAGCATGAATGTCTCTGATCCCATTTGCATCTTTGACATCGCCAATTAATGGGCAAATCAGCTGTCCTAAGAAGGCACCCAAATTGATTCCCATATAAAAAATGGTGAAGGCCGTATCGAGTTTGCTTTTTTCCTGCTTTGGATACAAGCTACCCACCATACTTGAAATGTTGGGCTTAAAGAAACCGTTACCAAAGATGATAATTCCCAAAGCCGACCACATTAACGTATTGGCTAGACTTAAATTGGTTCCAAAAACACTCGCGCTAGCAAATAATAAAAACTGTCCCACCGCCATCATCAATCCGCCAAGTAAAATGCAATTCCTATTTCCAAAAAATCGATCGGCAATAAAACCACCCAACATAGGCGTTAAATAACAAAGACCCAAGAATCCGCCATAGATTAACGAGGCATCCTCCTCTTTCATCATTAACGAGTTTACAAGGAACAAGGTTAAGATGGCGCGCATCCCGTAGAAATTGAAACGCTCCCACATTTCTGTTCCGAATAATACCCAAAGTCCTTTTGGATGTCCTGTTTTTACCTGAGCTTCTGTCATTTTAATATGGATTTAGTTTGTGGTTTATAAATTTTCTTTGATAAAATTGGTCATTTTGTTAAACAACTGAATTCTTGTTTTTCCGCCATAAATTCCATGGTTGTTGTCCGGATAAATCTGCGAATCAAACTGCTTGTTAGCCTGAATCAGTGCTTCCATCATTTGCATCGAATTTTGTACATGCACATTGTCATCGCCGGAACCGTGAATTAATAAAAATTTTCCTTTGAGTTGGTCGACATAATTTATTGGCGAATTATCATCATAACCGCTCGCATTCTCTTGGGGTGTTTGCAGGTATCTTTCCGTATAAATACTGTCGTAAAAACGCCAGTTGGTTACTGGTGCGACGGCGATGGCCATTTTAAAAACGTCATTCCCTTTCATTATACAATTCGCAGCCATAAAGCCGCCATACGACCAACCCCATATTCCGATTCTTGCTGGGTCTACATACGGATAACTTCCGATAACTTTCGCGGCATCTATCTGGTCTTCGACTTCATATTTTCCCAATTGCTTCTGCGTTATTTTTTTGAATGCGGCCCCTTTAAAACCTGTACCTCGCCCATCAACGCAAGCAATAATATATCCTTGTTGGGCGAGCATCATAAACCAATAATCGTCAGTACTGTTCCATTCATTATTTACTTGCTGTGATCCCGGACCAGAATACTGGTACATAAAAACAGGATATTTTTTTGTAGGATCAAAATCTTTAGGCTTGATCATCCAGGCATTCAATTCATTGCCCTTCGCTGTTTTAAGTACAAAAAATTCCTTTGAAGGCAAATCATACGCCTTGAGTTTAACGGCCAAAGCGTCATTGCTCTCGATGACTTGTACTTGCTTCCCTGATTTTGATTCATTTAAAGTGTAAGTAGTGGGTTGGGTCGCACTTGAAAAAGTATTGATGTAGTATTGAAAATTCGGACTAAAGGTCGCCGCATTGGTGCCTGTTTGCGACGACAATTGCACTTTGTTTTTACCATCAATTCCGATGCGGTAAATGGCCCTGTTGATTGACCCATTCTCCACCGACTGATAAAAAATAGTCTTCGTTTTATCATCAAAACCATAATATGAGGTTACTTCCCAATTGCCTTTGGTTACTTGGTTTTTTAATTTTCCGGTTTTGTCGTAAATATAAATATGGTTAAAACCGTCTTTCTCGCTGGTCCAAATAAAACTATTGTCTTTTAGAAATGTTAAATTGTCTGTGACATCAACATAAGCTTTGTCTTTTTCGTTCAAAACCACTTTGGTAATTCCGGTGCTGCCATCAATAAATAATAGATCCAAATTGTCTTGATGACGGTTAAGCACTTGGGCCGACAAGATGTTTGCATCATTGGTCCATTTCATTCTGGCGATGTAGAAATCATTATAGTTGCCTAGATTAATTTTTTTTGCGGTAGCCAAATTCAAATCGAAAACATGCAAAGAAACGGATGCGTTCTTTTCACCTGCCTTCGGATATTTAAAGGTTTCTACTGACGGGTACAGGTCTTTGTGAAATATGGACATGGAGAATTCAGGAACTTCACTTTCATCAAAACGAATATACGCTAATTTCTTGCTGTCATTGCTCCAGTCAAAAGCCTTTACAAAAGCAAATTCTTCCTCATAAACCCAATCCGTAATTCCGTTGATGATGGCGTTTTTCTTTCCATCGGTAGTAATTGCAATTGACTTTTTTAACACCAGGTCATATATATAAAGATTGTTTTCTTTGGCATAAGCTATTTTCTTCCCATCAGGAGAAAAAGTAGGCTCTTGCACCTGATCAAATATTTTAGATGCTTTTTTCGTAATCACATCATACAAATAATAATCTGCGGTAAACGAATGCCGGAAAATGGGTTTCGAGTTATTGGCAATTAAGATCAAGTGCTCGTCCGAACTGAACAAATAACTGTCGATCCCATTGGCCAGTTCAGAAAAATCGTTCGAATCAACCAACGTCGAAACTTTTTTCAGCGTGGCAAAATCGTAAAGATCGATTTTCATGCTTTTGGAAGCCCTTTCAGAATTAAGCACCGTGTACTGGTTGGTATTTTTCATCGACTGCAATTCGTCCATTCCTTTGGGTCGAAAAGCCCCAGAATATATAGCGTCAACAGTGATTTTTTGCTGTGCAGACACCGAAATACACAAAAATAAAAGCAGTGCTGAAAGTTTGTATGAATTCATAATTTGTTTCGTAAGATAAAAACTGTCAATTGTAGTGAAAATTTCGGATATAACGGCATTTTTAAGTGTTAAATGCAATTTTTGGTTTAGCATATTCCCAATGAAATCCAAAGCCTTGTGAAATTTTGGAATTCGAGTCGAAATATTTACTGAAAAGTTATCTTTGTGGAAATATTTTAAAAATGAACAAAGCCGTTTCTGGATTTTCCAAATTTTCCAAAGAAGAAAAAATCAATTGGATTGGCAACGCGTATTTTTCAGATCCATCAGCCGCAGTATCCGTTCTGAAAAGCTATTGGAATACCGACGAAAAACGCCAAAAGCTGCATGACGAGTTTATTGAAAATACCATCACCAATTTTTATTTGCCGCTGGGTGTGGCGCCCAATTTTTTAATTAACGGAAAAATTTACACCATTCCTATGGCCATCGAAGAAAGTTCTGTGGTGGCTGCGGCAGCAAAATCCGCTAAGTTTTGGGCCTCGCGCGGCGGGTTTAAAGCCACGGTTTTAAATACCGAGAAAATTGGGCAGGTGCATTTTATTTACACCGGAGAAGCTTCCAAATTGGAAGAATTTTTTGCCAGCACCAAAAGCAAATTTGTTACCGCAACCGAAAGCATCACTAAAAACATGCAAAAACGAGGCGGCGGAATTATAGCTATCGAGTTGAAAAATAAAACCAATTTAATCCCCAATTATTTTCAATTGCATGCGACTTTTGAAACGGTCGATTCTATGGGTGCCAATTTTATCAATACGTGTCTGGAACAATTTGCAATCACTTTAAAAGAGGAAGCCGCCTCGTATGTTTTATTTTCCGAGGCAGAAAAAAACATTGAGGTTGTCATGAGCATTTTGTCGAATTACGTTCCAAATTGTATCGTTCGAGCGGAAGTATCCTGCGCAGTTTCGGCTTTGGCCGATAAAAAAATAGAAAATCCAGATGATTTTGCGAAAAAATTCCTAACGGCCGTTCAGATTGCCGAAGTAGAGCCCTTTCGAGCTGTTACGCACAACAAAGGAATTATGAACGGAATTGACGCCGTTGTACTCGCCACAGGCAATGATTTTCGAGCCGTTGAAGCCGGAATACACGCATACGCTTCCAGAAATGGGCAATATTCTAGTTTGTCGCATGCGAGCATCGAAAACGGCATTTTTACTTTCTGGATAGAAATACCTGTGTCTTTAGGAACTGTGGGCGGTTTAACTTCCTTGCATCCCTTAGCAAAATTTGCTTTAGAAATGCTCGAAAAACCTTCTGCCAAAGATTTAATGAAAATAGTCGCTGTCGCAGGATTGGCTCAAAACTTTGCCGCATTGCGCTCGTTAACAACAACCGGCATTCAAGAAGGCCACATGAAAATGCATTTGAACAACATCTTAAACCAATACGAAACTTCACCTACAGAAAGAAATCTGATTGTAACGCATTTTAAAAAAAATACGGTCACCCACGCTGCTGTTGTCAATTTCATTGGCCATTTAAGAACAAATAATTAGCGCTTTTACGAAACTTCATTTCAAACTTCTCGCTTTAAGCAAATGAAACAAACTTTTTACAGCAACGGAAAATTATTAATCACCGGTGAATATGCCGTTTTAAATGGCGCAAAGGCACTGGCGTTGCCTACAAAATTCGGACAAGATTTAACGGTTGAACCAGGAATAAATGCAGAAATTAGCTGGAACAGCTTCGATAGTGACGGCAGTCTTTGGTTTGAACAAGTGATTCCGTTTACAGCCATAATTCAAAAAGAACAAATTGAAAACGAATCTTTGAGAAATACTTTAATCGCCATTTTACATGAAGCCTATTTGATCAATCCCGATTTTCTTATTACATCAGCAGGATATATTGTTACCACCCAACTTACTTTTTCTCGATTTTGGGGTTTGGGCACTTCTTCTACCTTGATCAATAATATTGCGCAGTGGGCAAAGGTTGACGCTTTTAGGTTGCTTCAAAACAGTTTTGGCGGCAGTGGATACGACATTGCTTGTGCGCAACACCCTACGCCTATCCTTTACCAGTTGAAAAATGGAAAACCGAAAGTAGAAGAAATCCGTTTCGAACCGCAGTGCAGTAAAAATCTTTATTTTGTCTATCTTAATAAAAAACAAAACAGCAGAACTGCCATGGAGCAGTATTTTAAGAAGAAAAACAACCAACCGCAGTTGCTCATTGATGTTGATCAAATTACTACCACTATTGTCAGTCACTCAGATTTCGAAACGTTGACGTCGGAACTAGAAAAACACGAACGTTGCCTCAGTAAAGTGCTCGAAATACCGACCGTTAAAGAATCTTTGTTTTCGGATTTTAAAGGCACTATCAAAAGTCTTGGCGCATGGGGTGGCGATTTTGTGCTGGCCGTGTCAAGAGAAAATCCTACTGCATATTTTAGCTCAAAAGGTTTCGAGACTGTAATTCCTTACAGCAAAATGATACTGTAAAAAAAATCCCGACTCGTTTGAATCGGGATTTTTTTTGAATCGGATAATATTAATAGTTGAATTGTGCCCTGTTGTCTTCAATATCAGCATCCACTTTTAAAGCAGGAATGACTCTTCCAGAATAACCGGCTACTTGCGACTTAACTTTGGCAATGTAATCACTATGGTTTTTTAGAGCAGGAGCCCGTTCTATCAACGTTGGTTTTACTACATATATTCCGGAGTTACCTTCAATGGGTGCTGATAGCTTGTTTATGCTTAAAGCAAAAGCGGTTCCCACTACTTTTCTCTCCGGTCCGGCATTTGGAATATTTGCATTTTCTATCGTTAAGCCAACTGCCTGCTGTACTGCAGCACCAGATGCTTTTGCGATCGATTCTAATGTAGTGCCGGTCATCTTGGCTTTAATTTTTTCTGCTTTTTTCTTGTTCTTCAATATCGGTTCTACTGAGGGCTTCGCTTCTTCAACCGACATCAATCCTTTTTCACTCACTTTTTTAAGTTTAGCAATTACGTTTCCAACATTGGCTATTTCAAAACGCTTCACATTACCCACTTTCGTTTCTTTTTCAAAGGCCCATCTTACGAGTTGTCTTTGTGCACCTAAAGCGCCAAACGTTTCGTCCATCGCTTTTACTTTAACTGATGGATTTACAGTTAAGCCAGATGCTTTAGCAACTTTTTCAAAATCTTGGCTGTTAGCATCCATCTCAAACTTTACCGCTTTGGTATACAATTTATCGTTGGTGGCTTCCGAAGGCTCAATTTTTTGAGCAATAGTAGCCAAACGCACCGCGTCTTGTTTATCAGTAACGTTGATAATGTGAAAGCCGAAATCGGTTTCAACCAAGCCAATCGAACCGATGGGATTATTGAATACGAAGTCGTTGAACGGCTTTACCATTTGACCCTGGCTAAAGTACCCCAAATCGCCACCTTGTTGCGCAGAAGAATCGTCTGAATTGGTCAAAGCCAACATTAAGAAACTGGAAGGATTTGCTTTTACTTGCGCCAGTAACATTTCTGCTTTGGCTTTAGCTTGTTCTTTGGTTCTCTTTTCTTTTTTATTGGGAACCTGCGTTCCTTCATAACTTATTAAAATGTGACTTGCTTTGGCATTTGCTCCCGCTTTTCTACCTAACGATTTGGAAATGCAAGTATATGCACCGCGCATATATGGGCCGTAAATTTCACCCTGTGGTAGGTTAAACAACGCTTCTGCATGTTCCGCAGGCAAGTCCTTTTTAGCTACATAAGTAGAATCGTATGGCAAATCTGAATGGGAATTTACAAATTCGGCATTATTTGTAACGGACTTAAATCCGGGTAAAGTGTCATTTTTATTGGTCGTTTTATTGTAAACAATGCTGCTGTTCAAAAGGGCATTTATCGATGTTTTCACTTCGTTCTCGTCTTCGGCGGAAGCTTTATCTTCAACCAAAACATATTCTACTTCACGTGTTTCCTCGGCTTTATATTTCTTTTCGTTCTTCTTCATATAATCGGTAATCTCTGCATCAGTCACTTTAACATCACTGTCTTTGATTGAAGAAAACAACACCGCCACATAATCAAAATTGACTTTGCTGGTTTCCATTTCGTATTTAAGCTTTCCTTCTGTTTCGGTTGTATACATTCCTGCTTTAACCAACGTATTGTAAATTTGGTATTTTGCATTCAGCTCCGCATCTTTTTCTCTGTCTTTTACATACTGTGCCTGCTCGGGATTTGATTTAAAATACTCCTTAAATTTGGCCAAATCAAAAACGCCCGCCGCGTTGAGAAACATTGGATTTTTCCCGATATTCTGGTCGTTCTTAAACGCTTCAATAATATGTTTTTCGCCGGCGCGTATGCCCAGTTTATCAAATTGGTCTGTCAGCAAAGCAATAGAAATCTCTTGATCCCAGACGCGGTTTACCGCCTGCGTTGGCGTCATTCCCTGTTGCCCGCTTTTTTCTACATTGCTTACTTTTACTCTGAAATCTTCAAAAGCAACATCTTTACCGTTAATGCTCCCTACGTATTTTGAGGTTTGGCTAAATCCGCCTTTATTAAATAAATCGCCGATGATAAATGCGAATAAACAGAAACCAATAACTAGTATTAGAAGTAAGGAACGTTGTCTGATTTTTTGTAAAACTGCCATTTTTATTTTTGTTGATTTTTAATTCAGTTTGCGAAAATACAATTATCTATTTAATAACCATAGTTGTGCCCTTAAAATTTGCAAGAATCAGGACTAATTTTTTGAAACTTAGGTTGTGATCTTCATTTTAACCAATTCAATTTTTTTATTTGTCGATTCTTCAACGGTAAAATGAAATTTATCAATCACAATCTGGTCACCTTTTTGCGGAATTTCCTTGGTAAAATTGACAATAAATCCTCCCAAGGTTCCGTAGGAATCGCTTTCAGGAATATTAAGTTTGTAATTTTGATTTAAGTATTCCACATCAAGTCGTGTTGAAAATAAATAATCGTCATTGTCAAGCAGTTTCTCGACGAGCTCTTCTTCTGAATCGTGTTCGTCTTCAATTTCTCCAAAGAGTTCCTCAACGATATCTTCAATTGTGATCATTCCTGAAGTGCCGCCATATTCATCTAAAACGATGGCAACACTTTTCCTTCTCTTGGTAAGTAATTCTAAGACGTCTTTGATGAAAATAGTTTCTGGCACAAATTCAACCGGAATCATTACTGATTTTATGGTTTTTGGTTTTTTAAACAATTCAAACGAGTTGACATATCCCAAAATATCGTCATGTGAGTTTTGATAAACCAGAATTTTGGAATAGCCAGTTTCAATAAACTTCTCCTGTAAGTCGGGGATTGAGTCATAAATATCCACGCCTGAGATTTCGGTACGCGGAGACATGATGTCGCGGGCTTTGACTGCCGAGAACTCCAATGCATTTTGAAAGATCTGAATCTCAGAATCGACGTTTTCATAGTCTTCAACGGTACTCATCTGCTCTGTAATATAATTTCCCAATTCAATTTTACTAAAAAAAAGTTGCACCTGATCGCCTTCAGTACCAAAAAATTTTCTTAAAATAAAATTAGAAATCCAAAGAACGAACGTCGAAATAAAGTAGAATAGTAAATAAAACAAATAAGCGGGAAGTGCCAGGAATTTAATTAGTCGATTGGCATAAATTTGAAAAAAAACCTTGGGGATAAATTCTGAGGTAAGTAAAACCACGAAAGTAGAAATTACGGTTTGAATCAACACGTTAGACAAACCAGTAAAGTTAAAACCGAGACCAACAATCCAATGCATCAGTAATTCTCCCATAAAAAACCCGTAAATTACCAGTACAATCGTATTGCCAATCAACATTGAAGCAATAAATTTTGAAGGTTTTTCAGTAAGTCGGGTGAGAACCTTCGACAATAAGCTGTCTTGTTTTTTTTCTATCTCTAGATAAATTTTGTTGGAAGAGATAAATGCAATTTCCATTCCTGAAAAAAAGGCAGCTAGTATTAGACACAGGATTATAATACTAATTTGCATGGGTTAGGTTCGCTTGTTGTTGTTGTCTTCAAATTTTTTGGCAAATCTCCTGCGGAAAAAAAACATAAAAATGGCCAGCGCGGCGATGATAAAACTCAACCAAGGCTTGTCTTGATCACCCCACTTCGTAATCCCGTCGTAAATAAAGTAGATGCCAAAAACCAGATAGACGTATTGGGTGTATTTCAAATAATTCATATTGGGATTATTAGGTTATTCTTGACTATCAATCTGTCCGTTAATCCGTTGCGAATTGACGATTTTAAAATCTTTGCTGAAATCAATTCCTTGTCCAAAAGAAACACCTTTCGGATCTGTAAATTTAAACTTTTTTTCAGTAAAAAACCATTCGTTTTTTTGGTCGAAATACAATTGTTCTGTTTCAAGCAATTGCCCTGTTTCGTTAGATATTTTCACGTTGTGCTGCAAATCGATAATATCTGTTCCTTTAAATGTAACGCCATAATCGGCTACAATAAGAGTCTTCTTTCCTTTATTGTCATACATGGTCACGTGAATCCCTTTTGGAAATTCAGTAAATGGAAAATCGACGTTGGCGTAATCGAGCATTTTTGGGCTCAGCAAAATTGACTTTATTTTTCCGGAGTCTGTATATTTTAAATTGAAATCATCTGCTTCTCCACTTGGGATGAATTCAGAATAATCCATTTTTTGAACGTCTTTAAAATTACTTTCACAGCCCCAAAACAACAGGACCGTGAAAATGGCTAATAATAAAATCGCAGGGTCTAGCTTTTTAAAGATCATCATTTAAAACCAGTTTAGTCGAACTTTCTTTTCACAAACCATTTGTCGTTAAGGGACAGGCTCATGATCACATTGGTATAATTTTCTTCAACTAGATTGGCTTTCGCAGTGCCTCTTCTGCCGTATTCGACACCGATATTGAGGTTGGAAAAGACACCACCCAGCGGAAGTCCGAAACCACCAGTAAAAGCGTAATCTTTTATCGATTCGTTGCGAATTACCATCCCTGTTTTTTCAAATCGCATCCCAGCGCGATAGGTAATCTTTTTTAGATAATTGGAGAAAGAATTGTAATTGGGGATATAATAACCTCCTAAACTGTAACGCGTGGCATTTTCAAATGACGCCTGT
This sequence comes from Flavobacterium sp., assembly GCA_014378065.1. Classification (GTDB taxonomy): domain Bacteria; phylum Bacteroidota; class Bacteroidia; order Flavobacteriales; family Flavobacteriaceae; genus Flavobacterium. The sequence goes on along the minus strand of JACMOK010000054.1, from coordinate 41,013 downwards.
TTGACATCATTGAACCGATTTGAGAAATCTCCGGTTTGTTTTAGAGTGATTTCGGCGCCAATCAACCATTTTTTATTTTGTCCGAACCCACCACCAAATGAAAGTTGGCTTGGAAGCTTTAAAGTAACCGTGCTTTTTTCAGGATCGAGTTGGTCAATGATTCCGGGCGTATAATCTTCAGAATAAAGAATGGAAGATATCGTTCTGACGTTGCTGGTGCGAAGGTTGCTTTGTGGTGTGAAGGCTAGGCTCGCGTAGAAATCATGGTTTTTTACTTTCCTTTGATAAATCGCCCCGAGGTTTACATTAACGCCGGCCATTTCTGAAGTGTTGGTCTCCTGCGTTCCGAATTCAACCTCAGGAACATATTTGATATTGTTGGTTTGAATATTCCCGAAATTATAACTTAAATCGGCACCCACGCTGAAGTTTGGATTAATTTGATAAGCGTAACCCAAAAATACTTTATTGAGTCCACCGCTGCCCTCATATCTTCTTTTTATACCCGACGCGTCAATAGTATTCTGGATTCTATACCCGACGGCCGAGTAAGGGATTAGTCCTAAAACTACACCATACTTTTTCCCGATTGGCAAACCGACGGCCATGTAATCGAGCGTTGTGCGCTGTGCTTTATCATTGCCTTGGTAGGAATTAATTCTCGTCGAGTTGAATGCCCCGCCAACTGTAAAGGATGCTAACTTCAAACTAGAGTAAGAAGCGGGATTCTGGAGGTTGATGTGAATACTATCTGGAAATATGCCTACACTACCCATTAATCTGTTTTCGACTGTTCCTTTAAAACGAATATCCCCGACGCCGTAAAACGAATATGGTGATGAAGTGGCTTGCTGGGCTATGGCTGCGAAAGAAAATAGCAAATAAGTAGCTAACAGAATCTTTTTAATCATTTTTGATTTTATATTGAAAAGTTTGGTTCAGACTCTCAAGAAGAAAATTTGAATTGGCAAATATGGTATTTTTTAATCGTTTAGCCAAAAATTCGGCATCCCCACCAGTTAAAATTATTATAAAGTTTGCATACTGCTGTTGATATTGATTTATGAATCCGTCGATTTCATGCGTTATTCCGTTAACTACGCCTGAATGTATGGATTCATTTGTAGAATTACCTATCGCTTCCGCAGGATCTTCCATGGTCAACAAAGGCAATTTGGCAGTGTAGTGGTGTAGGGATTCATACCTCATTTTTAGTCCTGGCGAAATTGCACCTCCCCTGTAATTGTCAGCTACATCAATAAAATCATAGGTAATGCAGGTTCCCGCATCAATGACCAATCGATTTTGGTTTGGAAATTGCCACACTGCACCAGCAGCCAAGACCATCCGGTCGATCCCCAAAGTTTGCGGGGTTTTGTATAAGTTTCGAAATGGAAAATGGTCTTGCTGTGAAACAAAATGCACATTCAGATTCTTACCCCAAGACAAAATAGCTTCTTTCTCGATATTGCCAACAGCAGCCAGAATCATGTCGCTGCATTTTGGATATCGTTTTAATATTGCGTTTGCGTTTATTTGAAGGGCTTCTTTTGAAAATACGAAAGTCTCTAAAAGCGTATGCTGTTCAAATACAGCGCCTTTAATTCGGGTATTCCCTACATCGATGGCTAATAGCATATGGGATTGTGTCAGCGGCGAAGTTACGAATTGATTTTTTTTAATAATTGTTTTGGATAAATTAAAAATCATCCTATATTTGCACCCGCGTCAAAGCAATGGTACCTTAGCTCAGATGGTAGAGCAATGGACTGAAAATCCATGTGTCCCTGGTTCGATCCCTGGAGGTACCACAAAAAAACCCGAATAGTTTTATTCGGGTTTTTTGTTTTAAAGAAATCACAAATTTTAATTGGTCCGTACATTTATCCTTACTTTTATTTATAAGTAATCTTAAAAATTATTTTACGAATGAAATGGCATTGGAAAATAATTGTCGGAGTTGCATTCTTACTGGTGCTTATACTTGTCTTGAATATTGGATTAAATTGGTGGATCAAATTCCAGTTGCCAAAAATCATCAATGAGAAAAATGAGTCTTCCTATGTCATTACCTATAAAAAGATCGATGTTTCTTTGTTAGATAGCAACATCAAGGCCAACGATATTGTCATCATTCCAAAAACTGCGCTCACAGACACGATTAATAAATCTGGAATTTACGCCAAAGTAAAATCAGTAGAAGTAAAAGAATTTAAATTGTGGTCATTACTTTTTAGCGACAAGATCAAAGCGCGAAGTATTACAATAAACACTCCGAAGCTAATTTTTTATAAAAAAAGCCAAAAATCGGGCAACTATTCTTCCAAAGTACGCTCATCAGTGGTGGCTCCTTTCGAAAAGATTATTACCGTGTCAGACATCTATTTGGACCATGGTGATGTCAAAATTATTGATTCTCAGACCAACAAAGCTTTGTTAAGTGTGCAGAATGTAAAGTTGCAGTTGAACGGAATTGTCATTACCGAGACTATTTTAAAAAATACCGTTCCGTTCTACTTTCAAAATTACGCGTTCACTTGTGACAGTCTGTATTATCGGGCCAGTACCTTTTATCACGTTAAAACCCATGCTATAAAAACTTCAAAAAGTGATTTGATTGTCAATCACTTTGAACTTATCCCGGAGTATAGCCGTGCAGCATTTGTAAAAAAGATTCCTCAGGAAAAAGACTTGTTTACGGTTCGTTCGACTGCCATCGTTGTTCAAAAAATGAAATGGGGATTTAAGCAGCAAGACTTCTTTTTTCATAGCCAATGCGTTGCACTAAATGATTTAATTGCGAACATCTACCGTTCGAAAATTCCTGTAGACGATCTTAAAAAAAAACCGCTGTATAATAAATTATTACGCGATTTAAAATTCGATTTAAAATTGGATACCCTTAAAATAACAAATGCTTTACTGCAGTATGAAGAAGAAAAATCATTTGACAAAGGAGCCGGAAAATTAACTTTTAGTAAATTTAATCTGACCGCAACTCATATTCGCAGCGGTTTTAAACAACAAAAGCTTGCCGATTTGCAAATAAACATTAATTGTCGGTTTATGAATACTTCGCCCTTGAGCGTTAACTGGAGGTTTAATGTGATGGATAAATCAGACGGTTTTAAGATTAAAGGCGCTATTCGAAATTTTGAAGTAGAAAAAATAATTCCGTTTAGCAAACCCTACATGAATGTCACTGCAAAAGGGATCTTGAATGAAATGTATTTTAATTTTACAGGCAACGATCGTAAAAATCAAGGCACATTTTCGGTAAAATACGACGATTTAAAGCTTACCGTTTACAAAAAGGAAGACCGTAAAAAGAAAAACAAACTGCTGACTTTTGTGGCCAACCTATTTGTGAAAAACGACACGAAAAAGAAACTTAAAGAAGCTCAAATTAATGTTGATCGAATTCCTGAAAAATCATTTTACAATTTCCTGTGGCGCAGTATTGCTGAAGGCTTAAAGAAAATTCTGATTTAGATTACTTTAAAAATTCTATATTTCGTTTTAAACCTGCGTATTTTGTTCGATTTACTGCTGAATTTTTGAATACCACCTTAAAGGTTTCTTCGGTAATTTCCTCCCAATCTTTTTTGGTCATCGAAAGCAATACAGGACTGGGATTAAACAGCGGCTCTGCATGCGGTTTAGAGAACTTATTCCACGGACAAACATCTTGACAAATGTCACAGCCGAAAGCCCAATCGTTGAATTTTTCTTTCATGCCAACGGGAATGTTTTCTTGAAGTTCGATTGTAAAATACGAAATGCATTTGCTGCCATCTACAACATAAGGTGCAACGATAGCCTCGGTCGGACAAGCGTCTATGCATGCGGTACACGATCCGCAGTGATCAGTTGTTGCTGCATCGTAGTCCAGGGCTAAATCTACAATCAGTTCCGCAATAAAATAAAAAGAACCTACTGATTTGGTCAGTAAGTTGCTGTTTTTTCCAATCCACCCCAACCCACTTTTGGCTGCCCAGGCTTTGTCTAACACCGGTGCCGAATCTACGAATACTCTTCCGGAAACATCCCCGATATTTTCTTGAATCGAATACAGCAGCTCTTTTAATTTTTCTTTAATCACGAAATGATAATCCTGACCATAAGCATATTTAGAAATTTGATAGCTTTCAGATCGCTGTGTTTCTGAAGGATAGTAATTGAGCAGCAATGACACCAAACTTTTAGCCCCAGGCACAAGCAAATTCGGATTGAGTCGTTTGTCGAAGTGGTTCTCCATGTAGCCCATCTGCCCTTGATGGTTTTGCTGCAGCCAGTTTTCAAGTCGTGGCGCTTCTTGCTCTAGAAAGCCAGAGGCACTGATACCGCAAGACAAAAAACCGAGCCGCAGGGCTTCTGATTTTATAAAAGCCGTATGTTTTTCTTTATTATTGTTCAATTTTATACGATTAGGCAAGAGTTCACCGAGCAGTTCTAAATTATCAAAAGTTGCATTAGCGATTGGAGCGGAAATCCTTTTAAAATTTGGTATTTTAAGGCGTAGCCAAACCGGTGCTGCCAAATTTAAAAAGATTATAGCGGAAAGCGCGACCCGCAGGGGAATGCCCTAAAACAAACCGCCTTGTATATTGATTTTTATCTTTCCTAGATGTCTATACGCTTTCTCGGTAACCTCTCGACCGCGTGGCGTGCGCATGATAAACCCCTCCTGAATCAAAAAAGGTTCATAAACCTCCTCTATGGTTTCGCTACTTTCGGAGACAGCTGTGGCTAAGGTGGATAATCCTACCGGGCCGCCCTTGAATTTATCAATGATGGTGTTGAGGATTTTATTGTCCATCTCATCCAAACCGTGAGCATCTACATTAAGTGCCTTTAAAGAATAACGCGCCATTTCGATATCAATTTTACCGTTGCCTTTGATTTGGGCAAAATCCCTTACACGGCGCAATAACGCATTGGCAATTCGCGGTGTACCTCTGCTTCTGCCTGCAATTTCAATGGCAGCTTCCATCGTGATGGGCATTTTTATAATGGATGCACTGCGTTGTACAATTGTGGTCAGGAGTTCGGTGGTGTAGTACTGTAATCGACTTTGGATTCCGAATCGCGCTCGCATCGGCGCGGTTAACAATCCCGAACGCGTGGTAGCACCCACCAAGGTAAACGGATTGAGGTTGATTTGAACACTCCTCGCATTTGGGCCCGATTCGATCATGATGTCGATTTTAAAGTCCTCCATCGCCGAATATAAATACTCTTCGACAATCGGACTTAATCTATGAATTTCGTCTATAAAAAGCACATCGCGTTCCTCGAGGTTGGTTAACAATCCTGCTAAATCACCGGGCTTGTCTAGAACCGGCCCGGAAGTAATTTTAATTCCGACACCCAATTCATTGGCTAGGATGTTGGCCAAGGTAGTTTTACCAAGACCTGGGGGACCATGGAAAAGGGTATGGTCTAGCGCTTCGTTTCTTTGATTGGCGGCTTGGACGAAAACTTTAAGGTTTTCCAAAATTTGGTCTTGGCCGGCAAAATCATTGAAAGCCAGCGGTCGTAGTTTTTTTTCAAGATCGAGTTCTTCCGGATTTAAGTGAGCGTTGGTGGGATCTAAATTTTCATTCATGTTACAAATATAGCGAAAATGTGTGCGGCAAATAAAAATGCCTTTCGTTTGGGAAAGGCATTTTTATAAAGTTTAGTGGTGTAATTGTTCTTCGCCTTGCTTCATTGGCACATTTTGCGGAACAAAGTCATCGTCGTGACCAGGTTTGCTGTAATCATAAGGCCAACGGTGTACGTGCGGGATTTCACCTTCCCAGTTTCCATGAATGTGTTTGACCGGCGCAGTCCACTCTAACGTATTTGATTTCCATGGATTTTGCACAGATTTTTTTCCGTAGAATATACTGTTAAAGAAGTTATACAAAAAGACCAATTGAAAAACGCCGCCAATTAACGCAAAGGTGGTAATTAAGACGTTTACGTTTTGCAAATCATCAAATAACGGAAAGTTGGTGTTGGTGTAATACCGTCTAGGCAGTCCGGCCAGTCCAATAAAATGCATTGGAAAAAACACGCCGTAGGCACAGACAGCCGTAACCCAAAAGTGAGCGTATCCCAAGTTTTTATTGAGCATTCTTCCGAACATTTTTGGGAACCAGTGATAAATTCCTGCAAACATGCCATACAAGGCGGAAATTCCCATCACCAAGTGAAAGTGGGCTACCACAAAATAGGTATCGTGAACATTAATATCTAAGGTACTGTCTCCTAATATAATTCCGGTTAAACCACCAGTGATAAAGGTAGAGACCAATCCGATTGAAAATAACATCGCAGGATTTAATTGCAAGTTACCTTTCCAAAGTGTCGTAATGTAATTGAAGGCTTTTACTGCCGATGGAATGGCGATCAGTAAGGTTGTAAAGGTAAAAACCGAACCTAGGAACGGATTCATACCCGAAATAAACATGTGATGACCCCAGACGATCGTGGATAAAAAGGCGATGGCTAAAATAGACATGATCATCGCCCGGTAACCGAAGATAGGTTTACGAGAATTTGTCGCAATCACCTCAGACGTAATGCCTAATGCAGGCAACAGGACGATGTATACTTCAGGGTGACCTAAGAACCAGAACAAGTGTTCAAACAAAACGGGTGACCCGCCTTGATAATGTAACACCTCTCCAGCGATGTAGATGTCGGAAAGAAAGAAAGAGGTTCCGAAACTCCTGTCCATAATTAGCAACAAGGCCGCCGACAATAATACCGGAAAAGAAACGATACCGATAATGGCTGTCACAAAAAAGGCCCAAATGGTTAAAGGCAAACGTGTCATTGACATGCCTTTCGTGCGGAGATTGATTACCGTCACTACGTAATTTAAAGATCCTAATAATGAAGACGCAATAAAGATAGCCATCGAAACCAACCATAAAGTCATTCCTGTTCCGGAACCTGAAATGGCTTGCGGCAAGGCACTTAGCGGTGGGTAGATCGTCCAACCAGCTGAGGCAGGTCCTGATTCTACAAATAAAGAACACACCATTATTACACTAGACGTAAAAAACAACCAGTAGGAAACCATGTTTAAGAATCCTGAAGCCATATCCCGCGCCCCAATTTGTAACGGTATTAACAGGTTACTAAAGGTCCCGCTCAAGGCGGCGGTCAACACGAAAAACACCATAATGGTTCCGTGAATTGTGACCAAAGCCAGGTAAATGTCGTTGGTCATCACCCCATTTGGTGCAAACTTATCTCCCAAAATAACATTAAATATTTTGAAAGATTCTTCAGGCCAAGCCAATTGCATTCTAAAAAGCATTGACATTCCAACACCAATAACTCCCATGATTATACCTGTAATCAGATATTGTTTGGAAATCATTTTATGATCGATAGAAAAGATATATTTTGTTATAAAAGTATCTTTATGGTGGTGTTCGTGATCGTGACCCGCTGCGTGGTCAAGAGTGAGATCGTGAGCTTCTGCTGACATAATATATTTACTTTAAACGTTTATTTAATTTATTTAGCGGCTACTGGAGTCATCATTTTAAGGTCTTTTGACTTTGCAGTATCCCCAGTTTTAGCGTTGGCATCCGGAGTTGCTGGTGTTGCCCCGGCCGTTTTAATTTCTTCCGCGACAGTAGGTTTTCCTTGCAACCACTTTTTGTAATCTTCGGGAGTATCTACTACGATTTTCATTTGCATATTGTAATGGGAAGCACCACAAATTTTATTACAAAGCAATAAATAATCAAAAATGTAAGGATCAAGGGCAGCTTCGCCCTTTGCCACTAACTCGGTGCTTTTCTTTACTCGAATTTCATTAATATTAGCGATCTTTTCCTGCATGAAAGGCATGTCACGCATTTGTTGCGTGGTGTAAATGGGAGTGTAGGCAAATTCGGTTACCATTCCTGGAACGCAGTTCATTTGGGCGCGAAAATGAGGCATGTAAGCTGAGTGCAATACGTCTTGTGACCGCATTTTAAAATGAATTTTCTTTCCCTTGGGGATGTGCAATTCACTCACGACTTTATCGTCTTGGGCATTTGGATCTGCCATGTCTACACCCAGAACATTTACGCCCTCAATGTACCTCACATTTGCTTTACCTAACACATCGTCTGCTCCAGAATAACGGGCTGTCCATTTGAATTGCTGCGCATATAATTCTACCTCTATCATTTCTTCATCTTTATCAATGAACATGATATTGGTCCAGGCATATAATCCGTAAAGGATCAATCCGGCAAGCACGATGGCAGGAATAACACTCCAAATGAATTCCAATTTATTATTGTCTGCAAAATAAAGGGCTTTCTGATCTTTTTTTCCTCTGTATTTGAAGGCGAAATAATACAATAATGCTTGAGTAATGGTTTGTACTGTAAAAATCAATATCCAAGTTATGTTCATCAAATTGTCCACTTCATCTCCATGCGCAGAAGCTGGAGTATGAAGCACTAAGCCGCCCCATTTTAATAATCCGTAGATCGTGAATAAATAAATAAATGCCAGAAAGCCAAACATCAGATAGCCTTGAACATTATTGTCCTTGTCATCAGCTACCTGCGACTTATTTACATAAATACCTACCTGAGTCAAATCGAATATCTTGGTTAACTGCCATAATGCAATTGCCAATAGAACCAAAACTATAATTACCAACAAACTTGTCATCTGTTTTTGCTTTAAATATTAATAATGAAAATGTTTACTTTCTTCGATGAAAGGGTTTCTTTTTGGCAACAACGGCACTTTGGTTAAAGCGTTAAAGACTACAAAAATAAACAATCCAAGGAAGAACAACACAGAGCTGATTTCTGACACTCCGATAAACCACTGATCACCAACGGTGGACGGCATAATCATATTGAAGAAATCTATATAATGTCCGAACAAAATTACTGTTCCCGCCATAACCAATACCCAAGTAATTCTTTTAAAATCCGTATTGATCAAAATCAAAATGGGAAATACAAAATTCATTACTACTGCGCCAAAGAATGGAAGGTTGTATTGCTCAATTCGAGTTACAAAGTAAGTTACTTCTTCAGGAATATTGGCATACCAAATCAACATAAACTGAGAGAACCACAAGTAAGTCCAGAAAACACTAATACCGAACATGAATTTTGCCAAATCGTGTATATGACTGGTGTTTACATGCTCTAAATATCCTATTGATTTTAAATAGAGTGTGACCATGCATATTGTGGTAATACCACTTACAAAAAAACTGGCAAACACATACCATCCAAACAATGTACTGAACCAATGCGGGTCGATTGACATAATCCAATCCCAAGACATGATAGACTCTGTTACGATGAAGAACACCAAGAACATGGCCGAGATGTTAAAATTCTTTTTGTAAAAGCTATCATCATTTGACTCGTCTTGGGCCAGACAATTTTTTCTTGAAAAATAACGATACACATTCCACCCAATCAAAAACACGGCAGCCCTTCCAATCCAGAACGGAAAATTCAAATAACCCACTTTATTGGAAATGATTTTATCGTGTGCCACTACCTCTGGGTCAAGCCAGATAAACAAGTGATTAAGATGCAATCCACACAAAATCAAAAACACAAAGAAAATTACAGAACCGACAGGCAAATAAGCTGTTATTCCCTGCATCACTCTAAATAAGACGGGCGACCAGCCTGCCTGTGCTACTTGTTGTATAGCATAAAAAGCCAACACCCCCATGGAAACCAACATAAAAAAGATACACGCAACGTAAAAGGCCGACCACGGTTTGTTTTGCAACTGATTTAAAACATGCTTCAAATGTTCTTGGTGTTCCGCGTGTTCATCTACTTCAACATGCTTTTTTTCTTTTGAAACAACTTCGGCAACAGCAATTGGAGCCGAGGCTTTATAGGCTAATGAATCCTTACTAATGGTGTCTGTTGTATCTGATTTCTCCCCTTTTGTTTCAGTTGGCAGCATCACTTTCTCGGGAAACTGCAAGATTCCTTCATGAGCAGCTTCTACATGACCACCTTCGTGTTCGGAAGCAGCCAATATTTTTTCAACTTCTTCAATATTTTTGGGCGCAGTTAAAAAACCATATCCTATCCCAAGAACACCGATGATCATCAGGATGAAAGAGAATGTTTTTAATTTACTTGAAAATGTGTACATATCTATTAAGATCAGTTTGTTCTACAATTATAATTCGCTTTTCAATTTTAGCACGTAGGCTGAAACTAACCATCGTTCATGAGCACTCATTTGATTGGCGTAAGATCCCATCGAATTTAACCCAAATTTTAGAACGTGAAAAACACTTCCGTCTGTGATAACCCGATCAGCATAACTTGGAACGCCCAAATATTTGCCTTGTGTTACTAATTTTCCTTTCCCATTCCCTGCGTTTCCATGACAAATGGCGCAATAAATCTCAAAGAGTTCTTTGCCCTTTTCCGTTTCAACTGTAGTGGAATCCAGTGGTGATTTAAGGCTGGCTTTAGCCGCCTCGTATCCGGCAGTCGTATTTGGATATTCATAAACTTCCGATCCTCTATTGAGCGTTCCCGCAACTGGAAGCTGCCCTTCTTTGCCGTTTTTGAAAGCACTCGATTGAGAATAGGTTTCATAACTTACGGCCTCATACATATTAGGCATGTACTGGTAATTTGGTTTCAAATTGTTGTGACAAGACGAAACGAAAATAGCAATGCAAACTAAAAGTGTTATTTTATATACGCTTTTCATAATACTATTCATGCTTTTCAATTACTTTAACTTCTACTGCTCCTGTGTTTTGAAAGAAAGAAACCAGTTCTTCTTCGTTATTGTTTACGGCTACTTCCATTAAAAAATGGTCATCGGTAGTTCTTACGTCCGGATTCTCTGCTTTCTTGAATGGCCACAATCTACTTCTCATGTAAAAAGTAATAACCATCAAATGCGCCGCAAAAAACACCGTTTCTTCAAACATAATTGGCACAAAGGCCGGCATGTTTTGGATGTAGCTAAAACTTGGCTTGCCTCCAATATCCTGAGGCCAATCTTGAATCATAATATAATTCATCATCCATGTTCCAAAAGACAAACCGCACAATCCATAAATAAAGGCACACACTGCCAATCTTGTCGGTGCAATTCCCATCGCTTTGTCCAACCCGTGAACTGGAAATGGCGTAAAAACTTCTTCTATATGATGGTGTGCTGCACGCGTTTTCTTCACTGCATCCATTAATATATCGTCGTCATTATAAATGGCGTAAATTACTTTGTTAGTCATGGTGTGAATGTTTATTTGCTTCTCTTTCTTTAATGTAATGCTCTCCTGTAGCTTTCAAAATTGTTTTTACTTCTGCTTGTGCAATTACCGGGAAAGTTCTGGCATACAACAAGAACAAAACAAAAAAGAAACCGATGGTGCCAATGAAGATTCCGATATCTACAAAGGTAGGGGAGAACATTGTCCATGAAGACGGAAGATAATCCCTGTGCAGTGAGGTAACGATAATTACAAATCTTTCAAACCACATTCCGATATTTACCACTATCGAGATAATAAAAGAAAACATGATACTTGTTCTTAATTTTTTAAACCACATGAATTGCGGAGAGAAAACATTACAGGTCATCATCGACCAATATGCCCACCAATACGGGCCTGTTGCTCTGTTCAAAAAAGCATATTGTTCGTATTCTACTCCAGAATACCAAGCGATAAAGAGCTCTGTAATATAAGCGACACCCACTATAGAACCCGTAATCATGATGACAATGTTCATCAATTCGATATGCTGAATGGTAATGTAGGCCTCTAGATTTGATACTTTTCGCATGATGATCAACAAGGTATTTACCATCGCAAATCCGGAGAAAACGGCACCAGCCACAAAGTAAGGCGGAAAAATCGTCGTGTGCCATCCGGGAATGACCGAGGTAGCAAAGTCCATCGATACAATTGTGTGCACTGACAGTACCAGTGGTGTCGCCAGACCAGCTAATACCAAGGAAACTTCTTCAAAACGCTGCCAGTCTTTGGCTCTTCCACTCCATCCAAAACTTAAAATCGTGTATATTCTTTTTTGAAACGGTTTGACAGCTCGGTCTCTAATCATTGCAAAATCGGGCAACAAACCGGTCCACCAAAAAACAAGTGACACGGAAAGGTATGTTGAGATTGCAAATACGTCCCAAAGTAATGGAGAGTTGAAGTTGACCCACAGCGATCCGAATTGATTTGGAATAGGCAATACCCAATAAGCCAACCAAGGGCGACCCATGTGGATGATTGGAAATAAGCCCGCTTGAATCACGGAGAAAATCGTCATGGCTTCGGCAGAACGGTTGATCGCCATCCTCCATCTTTGGCGGAACAATAAAAGCACCGCCGAAATCAGCGTTCCAGCATGACCGATCCCAACCCACCAAACGAAATTGGTAATATCCCAAGCCCATCCAACAGTTTTGTTCAATCCCCAAGTTCCAATACCGGTAGAAATGGTGTAGATTATGCAACCTATACCCCAAAGGAAGGCGGTTAATGCGATTGAAAATACAATCCACCATTGTTTGTTGGCTCTGCCCTCAATTGGCGCGGCAACATCTACTGTTATATCGTGATAAGATTTATCACCTATAACTAAAGGTTTTCTAATGGGTGCTTCGTAGTGAGACGACATAATCCTTTATATTGTTTCTTATTAATTTTGTTTTTGTACTAGGTATTTCTAACTTTTACGTGATAAAACACATTCGGTTTGGTGCCAACATGCTCCAGCAAATGATACATTCTATCGTCTGCGGCCAATTCGGCAACTTTACTTATGGTGTCATTGACATCTCCAAAAATCATGGCCCCTGCAACACAAGCATTCGAGCAAGCCGTTTGGAATTCACCATCTTTGATGGCCCTTCCGTCGCGTTTAGCGCTAAGAATTGTAGCCTGCGTCATTTGAATACACAGCGAACATTTTTCCATTACCCCACGAGAACGTACATTGACATCCGGATTCAAGACCATACGGCCCAAATCGTCATTCATATGGTAGTCGAATTCACTGTTTTTGTTGTAAAGGAACCAGTTGAAACGACGCACTTTATACGGACAGTTATTGGCACAATATCTAGTTCCAACACATCTGTTGTAAGCCATATGGTTTTGACCTTGACGACTGTGAGAAGTTGCCGCGACTGGGCAAACCGTTTCGCAAGGTGCGTGGTTGCAATGTTGACACATGACAGGTTGGAAGGCAACTTGTGGATTATCGTTTGGTTTTTCCATTTGGCCAAAACCTCCCAATGAACCTTTATCTCCGAATAAACCTTTAAAATTATCTTTCTTATCGTCATCTTCTGCAAAGGTATCTTCTGACGAATAATACCTGTCGATACGCAACCAGTGCATGTCTCGGCTTCTTCTGATTTCTGATTTTCCCACTACAGGAACGTTATTTTCTGCGTGACAAGCAATAACACAAGCACCACAACCGGTACAAGCATTGAGGTCGATAGACAGGTTAAAATGATGTCCAACCGAACGATCAAAAGAAGTCCATAAATCTACTTTAGTAGCCTCAACTTCTTTATGATCTAAAGATACCATAGGCACTTCATTCCATTCCTTTGCTTCTTTCGTATTGAATATTTCTAACGTGGTTTCTTTAATGATGTCACCGCGTCCCATCAACGTTTTTTGCGACTGAACACTGGCAAATTCATGTGATCCAGCTGCAGCTTTGATGGCTACCGACTGTACGTCATTAAAGTTTTGATATAAAGTGTAGGCATTAACCCCTACTTGCATTTCTTCTTTTAAAGCCGCTTTTTTACCATAACCCAAAGCCAAACCGATTGTCCCTATCGCCTGACCCGGCTGAATAATTACCGGTACATTTTCTAAAATAACACCATTAACGGTTAAATTAGCGTAGCTTCCGTTCAGCCCGCCATTGGCTACGTTGTGGTTTTCAAGTCCCAATTTCTCGGCATCTGCTCTGGAAACAGTCGCATAATTGTCCCAAGAAACTCTTGTAATCGGATCCGGGAATTCTTGCAACCAAGGATTGTTGGCTTGTTGGCCATCACCCAAACCAGTCTTGGTGTATAAAACCAATTCGAATCCATTCGGAGCTTTCGATTGGGCCAAGGCGTTGGCTGCCGCTGCATAATCAGCAGACCCCGCAGAGGGCGCAGCCACAGTACCAGCGTAGATCCCGTCATGCAAAACCCTGTTCCATGAGGAACCTTGCAAGATTGCGGTAGCATTTTGTTTTAGATAATCATAATAAACACCACCGCCGTTCAGAGACAACAGTACGTCCTGAAATTGTTTGGTATCAAATAACGGACGAATCGTTGGTTGTGTCAGGCCGTAGGATCCTTTTGTAATCGACACATCATTCCATGACTCTAAATAGTGCGGTACCGCCGCAGCAATTGTAGTTATTGAAGCTGTTTCGTCTTCTTTTAAGGAGAAAGCTACAGACAAGGCGACTTTTTTTAACGCTGCGGTAAACTCTTTGCTATTGGGTAAAGTATACACCGGATTCACGCCACTCATGATAAGCGTGTGCACATTTCCAGCTTTCATGTCATTGATAAACTGAACTACTTTTTCGTTGGAGCCTTTTCTGATCTGTCTGGCTCCTGTAATATTGAAAGCCTCACTTCCCAATGCTTGATTGATAGCTAAAACCAACAACTGCGCATTTTTATCTTGAATTCCAGAAACCAAAACTCCTTGTCGCCCAGCGGTTTTTAGCTGTTGCGCGACTTTCAAGACAGCTTCTTCATTTTGAATTTTAGTGGTCGCTACATTGGCGTTGGCCACAATATTATATATTTTTACCAAGGCCTGCTTTTGTTCCGCAACAGACATCGGCATGCGTCTATCAGCAGCAGCGCCTGACAAAGTCATGTTGGATTCCAACTGGAAATGACGCGACATTTTGCCATTTTTAGGAATTCTCCCCTTGGCGTATCCTGCATCGTAACTTCCACCCTGCCAATCTCCCAAGAAATCCGCACCAACCGATACGATTAGAGACGCTTTAAAAAAATCATAATCTACCAAAGCCCTTTCACCGTATACCGTTTCGAATGCGTCCAAGGCAGCTGATGAAGAAACAGCATCATAAACTATGTGTTTTGCATTGGGATTTTTAGCTATAAATTCGGCAATTAACTTTTCAGTTGAGGGACTTGCTAATGTATTGGTCAATAAAACTACTTGTTTGCCGCCGGCTTTAGCCTCGGCTACACTGGCTTTTATTTTTAAATCCACTTCACCCCATGTGGCTGACTTTCCGCCGATTTTGGGTTGCTTCAAACGCATGCTGTCATACAATGATAATATGGAGGCATGAATTCTCGCATTAGCAGCAAATTTTGCGCCTGGCAAAGTGTTGTTGTCAATTTTAATAGGACGGCCTTCGCGTGTTTTTACTAAAATGTTGGCGAAATCAAAACCATCAAAAACAGAGGTCGCATAAAAATCCGCCACACCAGGAATAATGTTTTCAGGTTGCACTACATAAGGTATTGCTTTGTGAACAGGTCCCTCGCAGGCAGCGAGCGATGCGGCAGCTGTTGTAAATCCGACGTACTTTAAGAAATCGCGACGTGTGGTTGAAGAAGAAGACAAAGCGTCTTTATCTCCTAAAAATTCATCAGTAGGAATCTCTTCAACAAATTCGTTATTTCTAAGTGCCTCAACAATAGAACTGTTTTCGTTTAGTTCTTCAACACTTTTCCAGTATTTTTTGTTTGATGACATATTATATATAAATGTTTAGCTTCTTAATAATCTTTAGTAATGGCATTTTCCGCATTCCAAACCGCCCATTTGCGCAGCAGTTAATTTATCAACGCCGTATTTTTTAGAAAGTTCATCGTGAATCTTGGTGTAATACTCGTTACCTTCCATTTTAACCTCGGTTTTTCTATGGCAATTGATACACCAGCCCATCGTGAGCGGGGCAAATTGCTTTTGAATTTCATAGGTTTGAACGGGGCCATGACAAGTCTGACATTCGATGCCGGCAACTGTTACGTGCTGTGAATGGTTAAAATAAACAAAGTCAGGCAAATTGTGTATGCGAACCCATTTTACGGGCTGCGTTTTCCCTGTATATTTTTGAGTGGTCTGGTCCCATCCAACTGCTACATACAATTTTTGGATTTCTCCATCATAAAAAGCCTTGGAATGGTCGGGTGTGGCCGTGGTATCAGATACTTCGTTTATATTTTTATGACAATTCATACAAATATTCAAAGAAGGGATTCCACCATTTTTACTAACCCTAGCCGCAGAGTGGCAGTACTTGCAATTAATACCATTGCTTCCCGCATGAATTCTATGAGAATAATGTATCGGTTGTATGGGCTGATAATTCTGATCGACTCCGACCTGCATTAAATACCCATAAACAAAATAAGCACTAGTGAGTATTAAGAAAATAGATGTAACCAATACTAAAAACTGATTCCTGGCAAATGCTTGCCAAATTGGCGTGGTCGGTTCTTTTGGGGCAACTTCAATACCGTTGACTTTGGCTACTTTCGTCAATACTTTGTTGACCAGAAACAACATTACAATCAGCATTAACATCACCAAGGCAAGCGCACCGAGAACGACATTGTTCGAAATTCCGCTGGTATTGGCTTCTCCACCCGGAGGAGCGGTGGTTCCTATGACAGCGGCTACAGGTTCTGCTTTTGGTTCTGATGTATAAGCGATGATGTTATCAATATCACCTTTTGATAATTGAGGAAATGCCGTCATAACAGAGCCGTTGTATTCTGTGCTGATTTTCACAGCGGCAGGATCGCCGGCTTTAACCATCGCAGAACTGTTATAAATCCACTTATAAATCCATGCCATGTCATGTCGTTGGGCAACACCTCTTAGTGCCGGACCAGTCATTTTAGCATCAAGCTTATGACAGGCAGCACAATTGGCATTAAAAAGTTCTTTTCCTTTAACAGGATCACCTGCTGATGTAGGCGGAGCGGTGGCAGGAATGGCAGCAACTGGAGCGGCGGTTTGAGCAATTGAAGTGAAGGAGAAATTTAGTACAAACACTAAACTAAAAAATAAGACCCTTGAAATCGAATTATGGTTACCCACGTTTTTCATATTATGTAATGATTATCGACTAAAATTAGCTTGTAAAAGTGAATTTAAAAATTGCACTTGAAGCACGCTTTGTTTTAAAACTTGCACAAAAATACGACTTAAGAACTAGTCTTAAAACCCAATATATCGCTTAAATACCAATTTATATTAATTCTAAATAATAATAGTTGTTTTGTTTAATTTTAGAAATATTACATTTGTATAAAAATCACTACTTTATGACAATTTTAGCACCAAAACAAGGCCTTTTCTTGTACGTAGCACTAGCAATTTACAGCATAAATTTGCACTCCCAGGAAGGAAATCTTACTATAACCCAAGACCCTAAATTCGAACAATTGTTAAATGAAAAAAGAAAAATTAACGCTTCAATTACAGTTAATGATCGGTATAAAATCCAGATTTATAGTGGCGATAGTGAAACCTCCAAAAGGAATTTAAGCGAATTTAGAAGAGACAACAAAAATTTTGATGGCACGATCGTTTTCAGTACTCCAACTTACAAAGTTTGGATTGGCAATTTCAAGTCAAGAATTGAAGCCGAGCGGAATTTGATTGAATTTAAAAAGAAATATCCGAATGCCTTCCTAATCAAGCCGAACAAGTAAATTAAAAATTGGAACATAAAAAAACGCCCTGATTGCTCAAGACGTTTTTTTTATTGCAATTTTTACTTCAATTTTTTCTTCACGGCAACTTCTTGGAAAGCTTCAATAACGTCGCGTTCTTCGATCTCATTGTAATTTTTAATTTGAATTCCACAATCATACCCTTTTGCAACATCTTTGACGTCATCTTTAAATCGTTTCAACGCCAACAAATCACCGGTAAAAACTACAACACCTTCGCGGATAATTCTGATTTTCGAGTTCCTAGATATTTTTCCGTCCATCACCATACAACCTGCGATAGAACCAACTTTAGAAATTTTAAATATCTCCCTGATTTCTGCCGTTCCAGTAATCTCTTCCTTCATTTCTGGAGAGAGCATGCCTTCCATAGCGTCTTTTAAATCATCAATAGCATCGTAAATGATAGAGTAATTACGAATATCTATTTCTTCTTTGTCGGCCAATTGTCTGGCGTTTCCTGCCGGACGAACATTAAATCCGATGATAATGGCGTCAGATGCGGAAGCCAACATAACGTCTGTTTCAGTGATGGCTCCAACTCCTTTGTGGATTATATTTATCTGTATTTCTTCGGTGGACAATTTGGAGAATGAATCGGACAAGGCTTCTACCGAACCATCCACATCTCCTTTTAAAATAATGTTGAGTTCTTTAAATTGACCCAAAGCAATCCGACGACCGATTTCTGCTAACGTAATGTGACGTTGCGTGCGAACCGATTGCTCGCGCATCAACTGGGTGCGTTTAGCAGCAATGGCTTTGGCTTCTCTTTCATCTTCAAAAATATTGAACTTGTCACCAGCTGTTGCAGCACCGTCTAAACCTAACACAGATACAGGTGTAGAGGGACCAGCTTCTTTAACAATGTGGCCTCTTTCATCATGCATCGCTTTGATTTTACCATGGTGTTTTCCAGCAAGCATATAATCGCCTACTTTCAACGTTCCGTTTTGTACTAAGATTGTAGAAACATATCCTTTCCCTTTGTCCAAAAATGCTTCGACCACAGTCCCTGAAGCGGGTTTATTCGGATTCGATTTTAAATCTAAAAGTTCTGCTTCTAGTAAAACTTTCTCTAACAATTCCTTAACGCCGGTTCCCGCTTTGGCGGAGATGTCGTGCGATTGGATTTTTCCTCCCCAATCTTCAACCAGTAAATTCATGCCGGCCAATCTTTCTTTAATTTTCTCGACATTAGCATTGGGTTTATCAATTTTGTTGATGGCAAAAATAATCGGAACATTTGCCGCCTGTGCATGACTGATAGCCTCTTTGGTTTGTGGCATGATATCATCATCAGCTGCAATCACTACAATTGCAATATCGGTAACCTGAGCACCTCGCGCACGCATCGCAGTAAAAGCTTCGTGACCTGGTGTGTCTAAAAATGCTATTTTTTGGCCGTTATCCAACGTCACGCCGTAGGCTCCAATGTGTTGGGTAATACCTCCTGATTCTCCTGCAATTACATTTTCTTTACGGATATAATCTAGTAAAGATGTCTTACCGTGATCGACGTGACCCATCACCGTTACAATTGGCGCTCGGTATAATAAATCTTCGGCAGCGTCTTCCACAATTTGTATGGAATCTTCTAATTCTGTGGTAATAAATTCAACCTCAAATCCAAATTCGTCTGCAACAATAGTTAGTGTTTCTGCATCCAAACGCTGGTTCATGGTTACCATGATACCTAAAGACATGCAAGTTCCGATTACTTTGGTAATGGGCACATCCATCATAATGGCAATTTCCCCTACGGTTACAAACTCGGTGACTTTAATTGTTTTATTGCCTTCCTCTATGGATCTTTGCTCATCATCAGATTTTTGTCTATGCGTATCTCTTTTGTCTCTTCGGTATTTTGCTGCCTTTGATTTACCTCCTTTGCCCTGAAGTTTCTCTAAAGTTTCGCGGATTTGATTTTTAACTTCTTCTTCCGTGGGCTCTACCTTGGCGATAATAGCGGGACGATTGCCTTTTACAAATCCTGGTCTTGCGCTTCTGTTAGCTGCATTTCCGGCCGTATTAGGCGTGATCCGATTCGGATTGTTGGCGCCTGTCGTTCCTGTCACTCCTGCACCTCCGGGTCGCACTTCTCCGGGTTTGGGTGGGATCCTTTTTCGCTTATTTTTATTGGCATTTGAATTGGCGTTCCCAATTATAGCTACTCCCGGTTTGTTGGGAATGATTTTAGGCTCCTCTTTTTTCTTTTTCGGTTTATTGAATTGCGATAAGTCAATCGTCTGCCCCGTTAAAGTTGCGCCTGATAATTTTTGGTATTGGGTAGTTATAGATTCGTCTACAGTCACCGACTCTTCAGCAACTACCTCTTTTTTTACGGGTATTTGTACCTCCGCTAACTCTGCGTCCGGTTTTTGAACTTCAGCCTTGGCCGGTTTGTCTGCAACTACAATTTCTTTCGGTTCAGTTGGTGTAGCAACTGCAGATTCTTTGTTAACTGGAGGACGAATTATGGCCTTAGGCGCTGCTGCTTTTTGAGCATTAAGGTCGATCGTTCCTACTTGCTTCGGAGCAATAACAGTCACTCTTGCCTTGATAACTTCCTGTCGTTGGCGCTCTTCGTCATGTTTGCGTTTGTCTTCAATTTCCTTTTCTCTTTCAACACGCAACGCTTCTTTTTCTTTTCTTTTTTCTTCTCCTACTTCTTTAGAAGCTTCTTTATTCCCCTTGTCGCCCGCAAATTGACTTTGTAGAATATTGAATTCTTTCTCAGAAATTTTAGCATTAGGGTTTGACTCAATGGCAATACCCTTGTCTTTCAAATGATCGACAGCTCTTTCTAACGAAATATTCAATTCCCTTAAAACCTTGTTAATTCTTATTATTCTCTCTTCAGACATAAAATCTTTTTAATATTATCTTTTTTGTTGTGTTGTTGCAGTGGTTACAAGGAAAATTAACTGTTGAATTCTTCTTTTAATATTCGCATGACATCCATAATGGTTTCCTCTTCCAGATCTGTCCTTCGCACCAAATCATTCACATCTTGCTTCAATATGCTCCTTGCCGTATCGAGACCAATTTTGGCAAATTCCTCGATAACCCAAGCCTCAATTTCATCTGAAAATTCAGTCAATTCTACATCATCTTCTTCTTCAGCCACATTGCCTTCGCGAATTACATCCAACTCATAACCGGTTAATTGCCCGGCCAATTTAATGTTATGACCTCCACGCCCAATCGCTTTAGAAACTTCTTCCAATTTTAAAAACACTTCTGCCCTTTTGGTTTCTTCATTGATTTTAATGGAAGATACTTTGGCCGGACTTAACGCCCGAGTAATGTACAATTGAATGTTAGACGTATAATTGATAACATCGATATTTTCGTTACCCAATTCCCTGACAATTCCATGAATTCGAGATCCTTTCATTCCGACGCAAGCGCCTACAGGGTCAATTCTGTCATCATAGGAATCCACCGCCACTTTCGCTTTTTCACCCGGAATACGCACTACATTTTTGACCATGATCAAACCGTCAAAAACTTCGGGAATTTCCTGCTCGAATAATTTTTCAAGAAACTTTTCAGAAGTTCTTGACATGACTATTTGCGGTTTATTTCCTTTCAATTCAACGCTTTCAATGATTCCACGCACATTATCTCCTTTACGGAAGAAGTCAGACGGAATCTGCTTTTCTTTTGGCAATACAATTTCATTTCCTTCATCGTCAACCAAAATTACAACTCTTGGACGAACATGGTGTACTTCGGCAGTGTAAATTTCGCCGATTAAATCTTTAAATTGCTTGTACAAGTTCGTGTTGTCATGCTCATGAATTTTAGAAATTAGATTCTGACGCAAGGCTAAAATTGCTCTTCTTCCGAGGTCAATCAATTTTACTTCTTCAGAGACTTCTTCTCCAATTTCAAAATCAGGTTCGATTTTTCTGGCTTCAGTCAACGTGATTTCTTCATTTTCTAAATCCAAATCATCATCGGCAACGATGACCCTTCGTCTCCAGATTTCCATATCCCCCTTATCGGGATTGATGATAATGTCAAAATTGTCATCGGAACCGAATTTTTTCTTCAATGCATTCCTAAACACATCTTCTAAAATCGCCATAAGCGTTACACGATCAATGAGTTTATCATCTTTAAACTCTGAAAATGAATCGATTAATGCTAAATTTTCCATGCTTAACGTTTAAATTAAAAGGTTACTGTAACAATTGCTTCTATTATTTCTGAATAGGGAATTTCGAGCAGTTTCCGAACTGTTTCTTTCCCTTTTCCAATTTTTTTTGGCTCTCTTGCCTCCCACGACAAAGTGATAAAATCCTCATTCGCATTGACCAATCGGGCTTCGATGGTTTCGGTAGCTAATTTTACAATTAGAGTCCTACTAATATTTTTTTTGTACTGTCTCTTCAGTTTTAATGGTGATCCCACCCCAACTGAGGCTACTTCTAACGAAAAATCTTGCTCTTCTCTATCAAGATTGTGTTCTATCGACCGGCTAATGTCAATACAATCCTGCAACGCAACCCCATGATCGCCATCTAAAGTAACAATTATTTTAAAATTGTCGGTAATGGTCAAATCGATTAAGAATACCGACTGTTTTTCTGCTAATCCTTCCACCAACAACCGGTTTATTTTTTCTTTAAATGTCATGTTTTTTATAAAAAGAGGGAAGCATTGCTTCCCTCATCATCTAATATTTTAATAAATAACCGTGCAAATATAGTGTTTTTTTATAAATCAAAAATGATGTGTGATGTAAAAAAAAATATTATCTTTATTGGGTTAAGTTTTAAAACCAATTATAATATAATTTCTTACACTTCTAAATTATGAAAAGAATTTTAGTTCCTACCGACTTTTCCGACCATGCGGAGTATGCCTTGAAAGTGGCTGCGCAAATTGCCAAGGAGAATGACAGTGAAATCATTTTATTACATATGCTTGAACTGCCTCATCAGGCCGGAGATGCTATCGGAAGTGGACACCAAATTCCAGAAATCATGTTCTACAAAGACAAAGCGATCAGCAATCTCGAAGATTTAATGGAGGTAGATTACCTTGAAGGAATCAATGTTTCCGAAATTATTCAGTTTGAAAAAGCCTTTGATGGGATATTAGCGGTAAGCAAAAAAAACAATGTCGATCTTGTGGTTATGGGCTCGCATGGCACCAGCGGTTTTCAAGAAATGTTGATTGGTTCGAACACTGAGAAAGTCGTGCGATTTTCAGAAGCGCCTGTGTTGGTAATTAAAAATGAAAACAACGATTTTAAAGCAGCGAACTTTGTATTTGCTTCAGATTTTTCTCAAGAGGTTAAAAAACCGTTCAAGCAACTGGTAGAATTTGCCCAGGCTTTCGATTCTAAATTGAGTTTGGTAATGATCAACACACCGAACAGTTTTAAGCCAACTCATGTTGCAGAAAAAATTATGGAAGATTTTATGAAGGAATTTAATTATGCCAATTACTCAATGCACATTTACAACGATGTTAACGTCGAAAAAGGAATATTAAACTTTGCCAACAGTGTTTCGGCGGATGTAATTGGAATGTGTACCCATGGCAGGACTGGTTTTTCGCACTTCTTTAACGGCAGTATTAGTGAAGACTTAGTAAATCACGCAGTAAGACCAGTAATTACATTCAAAATTTAAATTTATAACACAGGTTTATAACAATAAAAACTCCTCTGAATTGAGGAGTTTTTGTTGTTATATAATACCTTTCGAAAAACAATGATGACTTGATCGACATATAGTAAAAAAAAAGTCTCTCACAGAGTGGAGAGACATTCGTTGGTCTACAAGGACTCGAACCTTGAAAGACTGCACCAAAAACAGTTGTGTTACCATTACACCATAGACCAATTCCATTGCCGTTAAGCGAGTGCAAATTTAGCACAAATTTTATTTTGACCAAATATTTACGGTATTTTTATTTAAAATAATTTTATGCGGAGTTACCTTAGTTTTAATTTGCTTTTTAACGTGCTTCCCAGGGCTTTTATAGCTCATCTTGATCCTTTAGAATTTTTTGTTAATGCGTGCCGCCATCCGCAAAAAAATAGTTTCTTTGTAAATCAAAAAAATATATTCAGATTCGTATGAAGACATTCAACTTCAGTAAGTGGAATACACTCGTAGGCTGGCTTGCTTTCGCCATTGCACTAATTACCTACACCCTGACCGTCGAGCCTACCATGAGTTTTTGGGATTGCGGTGAATATATTGCCACTGCAGCCAAACTCGAAGTTGGACACCCTCCAGGAGCGCCTTTATTTCAAATGATCGGGGCCTTCTTTGCTATGTTTGCAACCGACAAAACCCATATTGCCTTAATGGTAAACATGATGTCTGTTTTTTCAAGTGCTTTTACAATTCTATTTTTGTTTTGGTCTTCTACGATAATATTAAAAAAACTAGTTTCTCGATTTAGTAACATAGATAAAAGCAGTTCCATCGTCATTCTGGGCGCTTCCTTTGTTGGCGCTTTGTCTTATACTTTTTCGGACAGTTTCTGGTTCAATGCCGTCGAAGCCGAAGTTTATGCCATGGCCACCCTGTTTATTTCTTTACTTTTTTGGCTTGGATTGCGATGGGAGCAGGATATGGACACCGCAAGAGGAAACAAATGGTTGCTAATTATAAGTTTGGTAGTAGGTCTATCTTTCGGGGTTCATTTCATGGCTTTACTGACGATTCCTTCGATTGGTTTTTTGTATTATTTTAAACACTACAAGAACATCACTATAAAAAATTTTATTATTGCCAATATTGTCGTGGTGGCCATTTTACTTTTCATATTTAAATTGCTGTTACCCTTAACCATGGCTTTCTTTGGTAAAACAGAAATCTTTATGGTCAATAGTTTGGGATTGCCTTTTGACTCGGGAACCATTTTGGTGGCCTTACTTTTTATCGCCTTCTTTTACTTTGGAATTAAATATACCAGACAAAAAGGGTATGTTTTTTACAACACAATCATTCTTTGCATTTTATTTATTTTAATTGGGTTTTCTACGTGGATGATGCTGCCTATTCGCGCCAATGCCAACACAGTGATCAACGAAAACAAACCATCAGACGCAGCCGAAGTTTTGGCTTATTACAACAGAGAACAATATGGTGTAAACCCATTGTTTTACGGACCACAATATTCTGATTCTTTCGCGGGCTTAGATGAAACTACTCCCTATTTAGACAAAGCACCTAATTATGAAAGAGACTACCAATCCGGAAAATATGTCATCACAAATAATTATAAAAACGCCGAACAAAATAGCGACGACAATCAAAAGGCAATCCTTCCCAGGATGTGGAGTACCGAACATGTAGAAAATTATATGAATTTTACCCATGTCTTGGAATTTAAAATCAAACCGGAATATTTGGAAGAAAAAGAACTTGTCAATGTCATCACTGAATTTAGGAAAGCATACGCAGCGAAGCAAATTGATACCGAAGGCTACATCTCCTTTTTGAAAAGTTACGGCGAATATTTAGTCATAGAAAAGCCCTCAAGCTGGGACAATTTAAGTTTTATGGTAGAATACCAATTCGGCTACATGTACTGGAGGTATCTGATGTGGAATTTTACCGGTCGACAAAACGACATCCAGGGAAAATATGACAATCTCGATGGCAACTGGCTCAGCGGGATTTCATTTATTGATGAAATGCACCTGGGCTCCCAAAACTATTTACCCACCGATGTATTGCACAATAAGGCGCGCAATGTGTATTTCTTCTTGCCGCTTCTTCTCGGGCTGATCGGACTCGTATTTCATGCCAATAAAGATTTAAAAAGTTTTTACGTTTTATTCGCCTTGTTCTTATTCACCGGAATAGCGTTAAAAATATACCTCAACGAGCGTCCATTTGAACCTCGGGAACGCGATTATGCGCTCGTAGGATCATTCTACGTCTTTGCCATTTGGATTGGATTTGGGGTTTATGCGATTTATGATACCGTTAGAAATTATTTACAACCAAAAATTGCCGGACCTGCAGTGATTGTGCTGAGTTTGCTTGCAGCACCTATTCTAATGGCTACGCAAAATTGGGATGACCACGATCGATCCAACCGCTACACTGCCATCGCAATGGCGAAAGCCTACCTCAATTCGTGTGAACCCAATGCCATTTTGTTTACCATTGGCGATAACGATACCTTTCCGCTGTGGTATGCGCAAGAAATCGAAAACATCAGAACAGATATCAAAATAGTCAACACGAGCCTTTTTATGACCGATTGGTATATCGATCAAATGAAAATGAAAAGCTACAACTCTGAAGGATTACCCATATCATTTAAACACGACCAATATGTGGGAGACAAATTAGACTATGCGATACACAATCCGAAAACTGAAAATCGGTGGAACCTAAAAGACCTGCTTAAATTTATTGGTAGTGATGATCCGCAGACGATCGTTGAAATGCAAAACGGACAGAAAATTCATTTTTATCCCACCAATAAGGTAAGAATTCCTATCGACAAGAACACCATAATTAGAAACAAGGTAGTGGCTCCAAAATATTATGATTCTATTGTTCCGTTTATTGACATTGAAATTAAAGGACAGGCATTATACAAAAACAGACTTATGATGCTGGATGTTTTGGCCAATAACGATTGGAAACGTCCGATCTACTTTACAGGAGGAAGTTTTGGCGATGACGATTACCTTTGGATGAAGGATTACCTGCAATTGGACGGAATGGTTTATAAATTGGTTCCTTTGCGAACAGCGATTCCAAAAGACGGTAGTCCGCTTGATATGGGGCAAATTGACTCAGATAAAATGTATGAAATTGCGATGAAATGGGATTGGGGCAATGGTGAATTAAATACCATTTACCATGATCCTGAAACCAGAAAAAACAGTATTTCTTATCGAACCAATCTCGCCCGTTTGATGGAACAATTAATCAATGAAGGTAAAATTGAAAAAGCTAAAAAAATTATAGATTTGGCCATGACCAAAATGCCGTTGCAATATTATGGCTACTACTCTTTACTTGACCCATTTGCAGGCGGTTATTATGAAGTCAATGAAAAGCAGAAAGCACGTAACTTGTTAGAACAACTTATGACAAAATACAAAGAAAACCTAACTTTTTATGGCGGCTTAAAAGCGGCTGAACAAAGCAATATTGCCATTGATATTATCACTGATATAGAACGATATCGCGGCCTATTACAAGTCATGAAGGACAGAGGCGACATTGAATTTTACGACCAAAATAAATCGGTGTTCAATTCTTACAATGCTCGATTCAAACGCTTTGGAAGAGACAACGAATAACAAAAATTCGCCTCCAAAAAATGACAGCATCTTTGTGAAAAAGTGCTTTTTTTAAATGACAGATATGCGTTATTATTGGATAAAAACGAGCAGGGTAATTAAAATGATATTTTCCCGATATGTTTGGGACATTCCGAACCGGAAAAACAAAGTATACCTTACTTTTGACGATGGACCCACACCCGAAATTACGGCTTGGACATTAGCGCAATTAAAAGAATATGGATTTAGGGCTACTTTTTTTTGTATCGGCCACAACATCGATTGCTATCCGGCAATTTTTTCGGATGTTATAAATAGCGGTCATGCAGTTGGAAATCACACTTTTGACCACCTGAAAGGATGGGAAACGGATAATTCAATATACATCAAAAATGTAGAACGTTGTCAAGAAAGCATTTCAGAAAAAATCTCTTTAAGTCCGAAGGTTTTTCGTCCGCCATACGGAAAAATAAAAAAATCGCAAGCAAAACTGCTCCGAGATACTGGCTATAAGATTGTGATGTGGGATGTGTTGAGCGGCGATTTTGATCAATCCATTTCGCCCGAAAAATGCCTTTCTAATGTACTGTCGAATGTTAGATCAGGAAGCATAATAGTATTTCACGACAGTGCGAAAGCTTTTAAAAATCTACGATACGTGTTACCCAAAACGTTAGCGTATTTGAAAGAGAAAGATTTTGAAGGCGAAGTAATTCGTTAAATCTGTTCTTGAACCAACCCAATAATAGTATTGGCATCAAGTTCTCCAGATTGTCTCCAGATCATTTGTCCTTCTTTGTAAATCATTAAAGTAGGTAAGCCTTTAATTCGCAATGCGTCAGCAAGTTCCTGGTTTTTATCCACATCAATTTTTATCACTTTTGCTTTATCGCCTAGCGCGGCAGCAACATCTCTAATAACGGGATGCATCGAAACGGATGATTCGTTCCACTCAGTGTAAAAATCAATTAGCACCGGAACCTGTGCATTTATAAGTTCTCCAAATTTTGACATAAAACCAAAAAATTTAATTTTTAAAGCCTTGTAATTAAGACATTATGTTACAAATGTAATATTTTAAACTAATTATGCTACTTTTTCGCCCTTTTTTAGTTCAATGACCGTTATTTCAGGCATAATACCTACACGACCGGGATAGGCGTGAAATCCGAAGCCGCGATTAACATATACAAACCTACCAAACTCTTCATACAAACCTGCCCATTGTTTGTAAACAAATTGCGCCAAACTCCATTTGAAATAACCAGGAATTTCGATTCCAAATTGCATCCCGTGCGTATGCCCAGATAGGGTAAGATGAAAATGCTTTTCATGTTGCTTCACCTCATATTCCCAATGACTGGGATCATGGCTCATCAGAATTTTAAAATCTTCTTTGTTGAGCTGCTGTGCGGCTTTATTTAAATCACCGGCCTTCTTAAAGTTATTGCCCCAATTTTCTACGCCCACCAAAGCTATTCGATCATTGCCTTTTTGGATAAATGTATGCTCATTCAAAAGCAATTTAAAGTCAATTTCTCCGTACAAATTTTTTATGGCCTTAAAGTTCTCTTCTTTTTCCATTTCGGAAGGCCAGGTAACATATTCTCCGTAATCATGGTTACCAAGTACCGCAAATTTGCCGTATTGATGATTTTGAATTCGGTTAAAAGTGTCCAGCCAAGGATGCATTTCTTTGGCATGGGTATTAACAATATCACCTGTAAACAGGATCAAGTCAGAATTTTGCGCGTTAACTAAATCTATGGCATAATTGATCTTTTCAGGATTGTCAAAACTGCCACTGTGTACGTCAGAAATCTGAGTAATTGTAAAGCCGTCAAAAGCCTCGGGCAAATCGGGAAAGAAAATGCGTTGCTTTATCACCTTGTAGTTGTATTTACCAATAGTGATTCCGTAAATTAGAGAAAGGAATGGAATTGCTGCTAGCCCTATTGCCAGCTGACTGACGAATTTTCGTCGTGAATTAAGAAAGTCAGCCGTATTGTCGGATTCAATGAAATAATTTACACCACCCATCACTACTCTAAAAATATCTTCGCCTAACAGAACGACGGCAATTATAATTTTAGGAACGTACACCAAAAGCAACAATCCCATCGTAAACATGGTTTGTTTTGTTTGGCCTACCGAGCGATCAAATTGAGTAAAGGAGTAAACGATAAATGCAAATAGCAACAAGCTTACAATTTGATACGTAATTAAAATGACCTTTAACTTTATTAAAGTTCGTAAAGCCTGGAATGCGTAAAGTTCAATAACGAAAAGAATAATACACAGAATGACCAATCGAAAAATCATTATAGAAATTTTTGACAAATTAACAACTAATGACAATGTGAACATTTCATATTATCAAAAATTTAACTTGATGTTACTTTTAGAGAATTTAAAGGGTAGCAATGCAATAAATGGTCGGAATTGTGCTTTGGCGGTCTTGAATGTGTCTACAAATTCCAAAAAATATTATAAATGTTCAAACACAACGTCGCTACGATGATAAAAACGAATAAAACGATTCGAAAACTAAAAATTCTAAGTCTCATTTCAATAGTTTTAATTGGTACTGTTAAACAATGGGAATTGCTACTCATGCACTTCAAACAACTACGGAATTTTTTTTGGAAAGGTTTTAAAATACAAAAAAGGATAAATTGCTCTATCCTTTTTCGAAACAACTAAAACCAACATTTTACTGCCTTCCCTTACCACGGGTTGTAATTCAATGCCAATAAAATGAGGGGGTTAGTTATTTTTTAGGTTTAGCAGTTTCCATTTTAGTAGTTTCTGTTTTCACTTCCACTTTTTTTGTTGTCTTTGCTTTTTTTACATGTTTCACCGCCTTTACTTCTTTAGCGGGTGTTGCTTTAGCTGGTGCAGTTTGCGCATTTACCATTACTGTTGTTCCTAAAACTAATGCAATTAACATCAATACTTTTTTCATGACTTTAAATTTAACGATTAATAAATTTGATTATTTACAAGTCAAATGTACTGCTGTTAAATGAAGACAAAATGAAGATAGCGCTATTTGAGAAATTTTAACTTTTAATCGTTTTCACGTTCGGAAATAAGAGTAAAAAAGTAGTGCCGACTCCGGGCTGTGAGGTTACTTCAATTTTGATATGATGAAAATGGGCTATGCTTTCTGCAATGGCCAGCCCTAACCCTTGCCCGTCTTGATTGCTATTAATTCTGGCAAAACGCTTGAAGATTTTCTTAATTTGAACGTCGTTCATTCCCAATCCAGTGTCACTAATTGACAGGCAGTACTGTTGTTTTAAAAAACCATCGCTTACTGAAATCTTTCCTTGAAAATTGTTGTATTTGATCGCATTAACCAATATGTTATATAGCAAAATGTGCATCAGCGTTTTATTGCCTCTAAAATGATGGTTATGATTTATCTCCTTGCTGTATACAATTCGTTTGTCTTCGATTCGATCGTCCAAATCTAAAGCCAAATGGTCAAATAACTCATTAAAATCGATCGCTTCGTTGGTTTCATACTGGTTGTTTTCAATTCTCGACACCAATAACAGATTACTGATAATTTTTTTTACCATATCTAGTGTTTTTAAAGCTCCCGCGATTTTGTCTACAGCAGTATCATTTAGCGATTCGTTTTGAAGCAAATTTTCCAATTTGCTTTTTAAAAGCGCGATGGGCGTTAAAAGCTCGTGCGAAACATTGGCTATAAACTGTTTTTCCTTTTTAAAAAGCTCGCTGATTCTGTCCATCATCTGATTTAAAACCATATCGAGCTCTTCAAAATCCTCTGAATGCGAATTGATTGGCGTATGATCAAAAGTATCGGGTTCATTGACACGGCGGATTTTCGTATCGATGATTTTATAAAATGGCGTCAGCAAATACTCTATGTAAACTGTATCCATCAAAAAGGTGATCCCCAAAATAATTACCAGAACCACCAAGATAAAAAGCCGTATCGTAAATGTAAGTTCTTTAATCTCACTCAAACTACTCCCAATTTCTAACTGGTAAGGCGTGTTTTCGTAGACAAATTGGTATTGCAAAATTCTAAAATCGCTTTTTTCCTCTTCAATGATGCGTGGTTCTGTAATAAAAACGGTTCTGTTTTTTGTGCCGGTTCTGCGCCATCTCGACAACTGCAGGAATTCGTTGTGCAGGGTGGAAAAACTGGCATACGTTTCAGTCGAATCGTTGCGAACCATAAAATCGTTGATTTCTTCCTTGTCCAGATGTTTAATAAATTTCTGTTTTTTCTCGATCAGACTTTTATGAATGTGTTTGTAAACCACTTTTTCAACCAAAATCGGCAACATAAGCCATAGCACAAGTATCACTAACAATCGCGTCAATGCATTAAAAATGGCCAGTTGGTGTTTGATTTTCAAAATGCGACTGTTAAACGTTAATGCGATAACCGACATTTCTGACGGTTTCAAACCAAGTTATTGAAGCATGTTTTTCCAATTTTTTGCGAAGGTTACGCACATGAACATCAATAAAATTAGAATCGGAATTGATCTCTAAAATATCGCCCCAAACATGTTCAGTTAATTGTAGCCGGGTAATCACTCGGTTTTTATTCAATACCAAATACTGAAAAATATCAAATTCTTTTTTGGTCAAGCTGATCGGAAAGGACGCATAGCTCACTTTGTAGTCTTGCAACTGCAGTGTAAATCCATGAATGGTTAAATCGTTGATGGTATACCCGTGAATTCTGCGGATAATGGCAAATAAACGCGCACTCAATTCCGTCAGTGCAAAAGGTTTTGTCAGATAATCATCGGCACCCAATTGCAATCCATTAATACGATCATCCAATTCTCCGCGGGCCGTAATAATAATAACCGCTATTTTAGACTGGGTTTTCCTTACCGATTTTAATACGTCAAAACCACTACCATCGGGCAATCCCAAATCAAGGAGCATAATGTCGTAGTCGTTACTTTGAATTTCGTCATCCGCTTCGAAGCAATTTTTCGCAATTTTGCATACATAACCAGATTGAACCAGAAAATCTTTGACTTCAATCGCCAATTCTGGACTGTCCTCAACGATAAGAATATTCATGGAGTAGAAGATTAACTTTCCAAAGAAACAAATAATAAAATGCCATGCTATCACATTATTAAAAATTTAACGTCCCTTGGTTTAAAAAAAAAAGCTGATAATTGCGTTACCAGCTTTCCCCGAATCAAAAACCAACATTTTATTTTGCTTTACTCGCTTCTATTTTAGCCGCTTCGGCTTTCCTTTCTGCCCGGTGTTTTTTGTGTCTAGGATGTCTGGTTATTTTAATTTCTTTGCCGGGTTTTGTAGTGATGGTTTCGGCATTTACCATAACTGATGTTCCTAAGAACAAGGCTACCAATAACAATACTTTTTTCATGATTTCTAAGATTTACAATTAATTATTATTTATTTACAGATCAAAAGTATTACTCTTAAATGAAGCTAAAATGAAGAAAAGGAAAACCTAAAAACTTTAACTTGCTATTCACATTTAGACAAAATATAATGAAAGTGCCCCATCTTTTTAAAACCCAATTATGTATTTTTACAGTCAAATTTTAAACTATGTCTACTCAAAAACGCCTGTTCCTTCTTGATGCTTACGCTTTGATCTTTCGCGGTTATTATGCCTTTATAAAAAATCCGAGGATCAATTCAAAAGGCATGGACACTTCGGCCATAATGGGTTTTATGAATTCATTGCTAGATGTCATCAAACGCGAAAAACCAGATCACCTCGCCGTCGCTTTTGACAAAGAGGGAAGTGCCGTTCGTACTGAAATGTACACCGCCTACAAAGCCCACCGCGATGAGACTCCAGAAGCAATTAAGATTGCCATTCCATATATTCAAGATTTACTCAAAGCCATGCACATACCGATCATCGAACTAGCGGGTTGCGAGGCTGATGATTTAATTGGGACAATTGCCAAGCAAGCTGAAAAACAGAATTACCAAGTTTTTATGGTGACCCCTGACAAAGATTTTGCACAACTCGTTTCAGAGAACATTTTCATTTACAAACCCGCTAGAATGGGTAATGGCATTGAAATTTGGGGAGTGCCTGAAGTATTGGCCCGGTTCGAAATAGAACGTCCAGAACAAGTTATCGATTTTCTGGGCATGATGGGCGATGCGGTTGATAACATTCCCGGATTGCCTGGCGTTGGCGAGGTGACGGCCAAGAAACTGTTAAAAGAGTTTGGTTCGATGGAGAACCTTCTTGAAAATACCGACAAGCTTAAAGGCAAAATGAAAGAAAACATTGAAGCCAACAAAGCCCTTGGCATCTTATCGAAACAACTGGCCACCATCATTTGCGACTGTGATGTTACCTTTAATGAAACCGATTATGAACTGACCAAACCCGATGCAGAAAAGGTAGAGGAATTGTTCCGTATTTTAGAATTTCGAAGAATGGCAGAACAATTCAATGCTCTTTTTTACAACGGGCAGCAACATTCGATTTTAAATGAAACACAAGGATTGCCATCCTCCAAAACCGCAATTAAAAAGGAGCAACAATTTGATTTGTTTTCCAATAATGCAATAGAAAATACAGAATCCGTTTCCAATAGTTTTTACAAAACCCTCGAAAATACGGAGCATTTTTACCAAACAGTTGAAGGTTCTTTTGCTATTAAATTGCTCTTGAAAAACCTACTCAAACAAACTTCCGTGAGTTTTGATACCGAAACCACCGGGATCGACCCACTTCATGCCGAATTGGTCGGGCTTTCTTTTTGTTGGGAAGTTGGCAAAGCGTTTTATGTTCCTATAGCGGCAAATCGAGAAGAAGCTCAAGATACGATTAATCAATTTCTTCCTTTTTTTGAAACAGAAAACATAGAAAAAGTAGGTCAGAATTTAAAATACGATTTAAAAGTACTCTCCAATTACGGCATTTCGGTGAAAGGAAAGTTATTCGACACCATGATTGCCCATTACTTGATCAATCCCGACATGCGGCATAACATGGCTATTTTATCGGAAACGTATTTGCAGTACTCGCCAAAATCTATCGAAGATTTGATCGGGAAAAAAGGCAAAAACCAAAAATCGATGCGCGAAGTTCCGTTAGAAGACATTAAAGAATATGCCGCCGAAGATGCCGATGTAACCTTGCAACTCAAGCAACATTTTGAACCTATTCTAGAAAGCACCGCTACTAAAAAGTTGTTTGATAATCTAGAAATTCCGTTGGTGCCCGTGTTGGCCGACATGGAAAAAGAAGGCATCAATCTGGATGTGGTCTTTTTAAAATCGCTCACCGTTGAACTCGAAAATGACATTAAAATCTTAGAAGGAAAAATTTACGAAGCCGCAGGAGAACGATTCAATCTGGCTTCTCCAAAGCAACTCGGCGATATTTTATTCGACAAATTGAAAATTGGAGGCGTCAAGCAAAAAAAAACCAAAACCGGGCAGTATGCAACTGGCGAGGAAGTGTTGTCTTATCTTGCCTTGTCCAGTCCGTTTGTGCAGGATATTTTAGACTGGCGCCAATTGGTAAAACTGCAAAATACTTATGTCATCGCGCTTCCGCTTCAGGTGGATCCGGTCTCCAACAGGGTCCATACCGATTATATGCAAACCGTTGCGGCAACAGGTAGATTGAGTTCGAATAACCCTAATCTACAAAACATTCCGATCAGAACAGAAAGGGGCCGACAGATTCGGAAAGCGTTTATTGCTAGAGATGAAAATTACACCTTAATTTCTGCTGATTATTCTCAAATAGAACTGCGCATTATTGCTGCTTTGAGTGGCGAAGAAAATATGATCAAGGCTTTTCAAAATCAGGAAGACATTCACAAATCTACCGCCTCCAAAGTATTCAATGTACCTTTACAAGAAGTCACGCGAGAGCAACGAAGCCACGCTAAAACGGTGAACTTCGGAATCATTTATGGCGTTTCTGCTTTCGGATTAAGCAATCAGACATCTCTTTCCCGAGGTGAATCCAAAGAATTGATTGATGCCTATTATGAAACCTATCCCAGACTTCGGGCTTACATCAACGAACAAATCGAAACCGCGCGCGAACAAGGATATGTACAAACCATACTTGGCAGACGCCGATATGTTAACGATATCAATTCGGCCAACGCAGTAGTAAGGGGTGCGGCAGAGCGAAATGCGGTCAATGCCCCTATTCAAGGTAGTGCGGCAGACATTATTAAAATCGCAATGATTCACATCCATCAAAAATTGGTCTCCGAAAATTGGAAAAGTAAAATGTTGCTTCAGGTGCATGATGAATTGGTGTTCGATGTTCACAATTCCGAACTCGAGAAAATCCGGCCTATGATTAAATATGAAATGGAAAATGCCTATTTATTGGCGGTTCCGTTAGAAGTCGAACTGGGCATCGGGAAAAATTGGTTGGAAGCCCATTAAGTTTTTATCGTTCATTTAATCAATTAATTGTAGTTTTATCCGACAATTGATAAATACGCCTGTTATTATAATCAAGAGTAGCGATAATTTGTTTTTTAAAAATGTTTTAGTAGTATCTTTAGACGCCTAATCTTTTATCTGCTGTAAGACAGATTTGAGATTAAAACGAAACATAACGCAACTCTTTAATAAGTTGACCAGAAATTTATGTAGTTAATTTCAATAATCTTTTACCTGCTCAACATTGGACGCTTTAAAAACAATACTCTATTTTTCAATCTTCAATTATCCGCTAAAGTTGGATGAAATTTATAATTTTTCAATTTCGAAGAACAAAGCGCGTATTGAAAAAGATCTGGAGGAATTGATTTCTAAAAACATCATTATCAAAATAGACGATTATTATTTGGCAGGACACAATTTAAATCAGATTGAACAAAGAGAAAAAGGAAACCTCATGGCTGTAAATGCCTTAGTGAAAGCAAAAGAAAGAGCTGGTTTTATTGCCAAATTTCCATTCGTAGAAGCGGTCGCCATCTCTGGTTCGTTATCTAAGGGTTATTACGACAAAGACAGTGATATTGATTTTTTTGTCATTACAAAACTGCACAAGCTTTGGCTTTGTCGAACCTTTTTAATGTTGTACAAAAAAATGTTCCTGTTTAATTCTAAAAAATATTTCTGCATCAATTATTTCATGTCGACGGGGCATCTTGAAATAGCAGAGAAAAACCGATTTACCGCAACCGAAATTAAAACCCTGATTCCTTTTCATGGCAAAAAAGCCTTTGAAGAATTTTATCAGAAAAATGATTGGGTTTCGGGCATCTTTGCTGAATTTGTGCCGCAACTCGAAGGGATTGGCAACATGAGAAAACCCAAAATAATTCAAATTCTAGAAACGGCTTTTGACAACAAATTGGGCGTTGCGTTGGATCTTTTTTTTAAAAATACCACACTATATTTTTGGAAATTAAAATTTAAACAAATGACCAAGGATGATTTTAAAGTTGCGCTTAAATCGACTCAGAATATTTCCAAACACCATCCGTTAAATTTTCAGAAAAAAGTGATTACCGCTTTGAATGAAAAATATGAAGAAATTAAAAGAAACCACAATATAGAGTTATCCAAGGAATATGTCTGACATTCTTTTTTCACATTCTTATTACTACAAGCTCGATCCGAAGCAGTGGAAAAACAAAACGCCTTTTCCGCCTTTGGGTACTTTGTATGCTGCGTCATTGTTGCGCTCCAACGGCTATGATGTTGGTTTATTTGATACCAATTTATTAGATAATGCACACACCGTTTCGGCCGCTTTAAACCTGCAACAACCAAAATATCTCGTTATTTATGATGATGGATTCAATTATTTGACCAAAATGTGTCTGACCGTTATGCGTGAAGCCTGTTTTGAAATGATTGCTCTTGGCAAACAAAAGGAGTGTGTCATCATTGTTAATAGTTCCGATGCTACAGATCATTACGCAGAATATATTGCAAAAGGCGCCGATTATGTGATACAAGGAGAAGGCGAACTAACTTTATTAGCGCTGATCGATGCCCTTGAAAAAAAGACTTCTACCGAAAATGTGAGTGGAATTGCCTTCCAAAAAGACAACAGTATCACCGTAAACCCAAAACGGCCGGTATTACAAAATTTAGACGAACTGCCTTTCCCCGCCTGGGATTTGGTCGATATGAATGCATATAAAGTGATTTGGGCCAAAAGCGGACAGCAATTTACATTGAATATTGCTACCACAAGAGGTTGTCCTTTTAAGTGCAACTGGTGCGCAAAACCCATTTATGGCAACCGCTACAATTCACATTCGCCAGAATACATTGCCAATCACATCGCGTTTTTAAGAGCTTCATTTGGCGTGAAGCGCTTTTGGATGTGTGACGATATTTTCGGATTAAAACCGAACTGGGTCCAGGAATTTAACCAGCAACTGAAAGTCCGCAATCTCAATATCCGATATTACATTCAAAGTCGGGTTGATTTGTTGCTGAAAGAAGATACGATTGACGCTTTGGCCGCTTCTGGCTTAGAAGAAGTTTGGGTTGGAGCCGAAAGTGCCTCCCAAAAAATACTGGATGCCATGGACAAAGGCACTAAGGTCGAACAAATTTATAAAGCCACACGCCTGCTAAAGAAAAAAAATATTCGGGTGGCTTTCTTTCTGCAATTTGGATACCTTACTGAAAACCAAAATGACATTTGGAGCACTATCGGAATGGTTAAAGAATTAATGCCCGACAATATCGGAATTTCTGTTTCGTATCCTTTGCCGGGAACTCCATTTTATGATAAGGTCAAAGACGATTTAAGATTGAAATCAAATTGGAAAGATTCAGATGATTTTGAAATGATGTTCAACGGAACTTACAATTCAGGATATTACCGTAAATTACAGCGTTTCGTTCACAAAGAATACCGCAAAAGTCAAGGCGTTTCCAATTTAAAACAAATTGTAAAAAACCCTTTGGCCTTCTCGGTGTCGAAGATAATTTCGGTGCTCAAACTGGCATATTACGTTCCGAGCGCATTTTTGGATACGTTGCTTTTAAAACGTTTGCAAAATGAGTGCTAATTTTGACGTTGCAGCCGCTAACTATGATCAAACTTTTACCCATACTGTCATTGGTAAATTACAGCGGCAACATGTATGTGGTCATCTCGCAAAAATTTTAAGAGAATCAACTCCTAGAAAAGTTCTCGAAATTAACTGTGGAACCGGAGAAGATGCGATTTGGCTGGCGCGACAAAATTTTGAAGTTACTGCCACCGACCTATCACACGAAATGATTGCTGTAGCCAAAAAAAAAGGTGATTTCAAAGACCTGAACTTTCAGCAAGCAGATATCAATGACCTGGCTTCTCATTTTGGTCAAAAGAAATACGATTTAATCTTTTCCAACTTTGGCGGATTGAATTGTCTCTCTCCAATGGAGCTTAAAATGTTTTGTAAAAATGCCGCTGAACTGCTTTCAGAAAAAGGACAAATGGTTCTGGTTATCATGCCTGAAAATACGCTTTGGGAGCAATTTTACTTTTTGGGAAAAGCCAATTTTAAAGATGTTTTCAGAAGAAAAAAAGGCAATATTATAGCTAATGTTGAGGGACAGATGGTAAATACTTACTATTACAATCCAAACGAAATCATGGCATTAGCCGACCCGTATTTTAATAAAATTCAACTTAATCCGATTGGTTTTTTTGTACCGCCTTCTTATTTAGAGCCTTATTTTAAAAATAAATTGCGCTTGATTTCATTTTTAAATAGATTGGAATCTAAAGTGCAGCACCAAGAATGGCTCGCCAAATATGCCGATCATTATGTAATAATATTTCAAAAAAGATGAGTATATTGTTTACCCATGCCTATTATTTATCCGATGACCCGAAAGAGCAAAAGATAATGAAACCTTATCCTCCATTGGGATTGTTGTATGTGTCTGCTTATCTCATCAGCAAAAATATTCCCAACGAGGTTTTCGACAGCACTTTTTATTCTAAGGCCGAACAGCTAGATTTCATCTTAGAAAAAAAGCCTCAGGTTATTGCCATTTATACCAATTTAATGACCAAAATAGAAGTGGTCAAGCTGATTCAAACGTTAAAAACAGAAAAATTTGGCTTTCCGAAGATCATTCTTGGCGGACCTGATGTGACCTATAATGTGGAAAATTACTTAAAAACCGGCGCTGATTTCCTAACCATTGGCGAAGGCGAAGAAACAACTTACGAATTGTATGAAGCTATTATCCACAATAAAGCCTTTGCTTCCATAAATGGTATTGCCTATCTTGATCAAGATAAAGTTGTTCAAACCCCAGCCAGAACCAAGTTCAGGGAACTAGACGAATTGCCCTTGCCCAACCGCGACGCCATTCCGAACGAAAAATACCTTCAAACCTGGAAAAACAACCATGGCGAAAGCTCCATGACCATTTCTACGCAACGCGGATGCCCTTACACGTGCAAATGGTGTAGCACTGCGGTTTACGGACAGAGTTACCGAAGACGGCCCGCTCATTTGGTTGCTCAGGAAATGAAAATGCTCAAAGACCGGTACCAGCCCGATGCCATTTGGTTTGTTGATGATGTATTTACCATCAGTCACAAATGGCTTACTGCTTTTCACGAAGAAGTCGTCAAGCAGAACGCACAGATTCGCTTTGAATGCATTACACGAGCCGAACGGCTCAACGACGAAATTTTAAAACTCTTGAAAGAAGCCGGTTGCTTTCGGATCTGGATTGGTGCCGAGAGTGGCTCGCAGAAAATTATCGATTTGATGGACCGCCGTGTTGATGTCAATCACGTCAAGAAAATCATTCAAGACACCAATGCGATGGGTATAGAAACAGGAACTTTTATCATGCTGGGCTATCCAGGCGAGGAAGAATCGGATATTACCGAAACCATTCAGTATCTGAAAGACGCTAATCCTACGCATTACACCATTACCATTGCCTATCCGATTAAGGGTACTTCGCTGTATAATGAAATTGAAAAAAACATTACTGTCGCGCCGGATTGGGAAACTTCGACCGACCGGCAGATTGATTTTCAAAGGAAATATCCCAGGAAATACTATAATTATGCGGTCTCTAAAGTGGTCAATGAAGTCGAATTTCATCGCGAATACAGCAAAGGAAAAAACCGCTCTACTCTAAAAACAATAAAACTCAAAACCAAATCGATTTTGGCTGGTGCTTTAATGACCCTACACAAATAAAATTTGAAAATAGAAACCAAATACCTTTACTTCCTGACACTGCTGTATTTTACTATCAGCTGGATTGGCATCTTGCACCATGAGCTTTGGCTCGATGAAGCCCACCATTGGCTTTTGGCCAGAGACAGTACTTCGCTTTTTGATTTGGTGAAGAACACGCGTTATGAAGGACATCCGATTTTGTGGAATGTTTTATTGTATGCTATTACTAGGTTTACCTGGAATCCTTTTAGCATGCAGGTTTTTCATATCGTGATCTCTACTAGCGTGGTCTTTTTATTTTTGCGTAAAGCGCCGTTTAGCTGGATTTTTAAAACACTTTTTATTTTTGGCTATTTTATGATTTTTGAATACAACCTCATCAGTCGCAATTATATTTTAGGAATATTGTTCTTGTTTTTGGCTTGTTCCGTATTTAAAGAGCGGGATCGTAAATTCCTATTGCTGTGTTTTTATCTGGCGGTAGCTGCGAATGTGCACCTGATGTTTAGTGTACTCTCGTTTGCTTTGTTTATGACTGTTGTATGGGAACAACACCAACAACGGTTGTTGTTTAAAAAACGAAATAACAACTGGGGTTACTTCATTTTTGGATGTGGTTTATTTCTGGCAATTATTCAGATAGTTCCTCCGGCAGACTCTAGCTTTTTTAATCATGTGAATGAAATGGCTTTTTCCGAAAAATTCACCAAAGGATTTATTTCACTTTTCAAAGGATTGATTACTATTCCAGATTTTACCACCATCCATTTTTGGAATTCAAATCTTATCATCAATTGGAGCAAAAAACTTTCAGCGTTACTCGGATTG
>JACMOK010000006.1 GCA_014378065.1 Flavobacterium sp. | reverse complement strand
CTGAAAGCATATAAGCGCGAAACCCACCACAAGATGAGATTTCTTTTAAGGGTCGTAGGAGATGACTACGTTGATAGGCTATAGGTGTAAAGGCAGTAATGTCATAGCCGAGTAGTACTAATAACCCGTAAGCTTATGTACGGTTTTCCTCCCGAGCAATCGGGAGGAAGAAACTTTCTTTTTTTTAAATAATTTTTATCTCAGTATGTTAAGATATTGTCCATCTGATTTTGTGTTGCAATCTCAATGGAAAAATTGCCCAAAGCAATTTAACGACTTAAGGTGGTTATTGCGGCGGGGCTCACCTCTTCCCATCCCGAACAGAGAAGTTAAGCCCGCCTGCGCAGATGGTACTGCAGTTATGTGGGAGAGTATGTCGTCGCCTTTCTTTATGGAACCCCAGCTTGAAAAAGCTGGGGTTCTTTTTTTTATAGGAACGACGTGTTCGAGCTATACTCTCGGTTCGTCGCCTTTCTTTTGAAAAACCCTTCATGAAAATGAGGGGTTTTTTGTTTTTGATCAAAATTGAAAATTCGTTATTCATTATTCAAAACTCAAAAATTTTGAATAATGAATAATGAATAACCAACGTTGAAGTTTTCAAAAAGCCATTAATAAAACGATTCCTCGCAAAGGCACAAGGCGCAAAGAAATAGAAAGAATCATTTGTATTTTTTAAAATAACTGATACTTTTATAAAAATTTAATAAATATTGCCATGAAAAAATACTACATTATACCTACAATCTTATTTTTTTTATTAATCTCGTGTTCTACCGAAGAAACTAAAACACAAAACCAAGTAGCTTCAAGACCAACTATTCCAATTACTGCATCCGAAGTACAAATTGGTACTCAAAAATGGATGACTAAAAACTTAAATACCAGTCGGTATCGTAATGGCGATTTAATTCCACAGGTTACCGACCCAACGCAATGGAGTAATTTGACTACGGGCGCCTAGTGTTATGACGACAACGACCAAACTAATGGGCAGATTTACGGAAAATTATACAATTGGTACGCCGTAAACGACCCGCGTGGTTTAGCGCCAATAGGCTACCACGTTCCGAGTGATGCCGAATGGACAACTCTAACCACCTTTTTAGGAGGAGAAGAAGTTGCTGGCGGCAAAATGAAAGAATCAGGCACAACACACTGGAATGGCCCTAATACAAACGCTGCCAACACCAGTGGTTTTACAGGTCTTCCGGGTGTGGCCCGCTACGACTTTGGTACATTCGCCAACATTGTTCTCCTCGGCTACTGGTGGAGTTCTACGGAGGTCGGTACTCCAAGCGCCTAGTATCGCTACCTGTACTACTTCAATGGTACCGCAACCAGAAACGCCACCAATAAGAGTTTCGGTTTTTCGGTTCGCTGCCTCAGGGATTAGGCCCTCTGGCACTTTGACTCTTTGACCCTTTTAGAATTTAACTGCTCGCGCAGCGGTCGATTTTTTTTAAAAATGAAGCTACATTCGGATTTGCCTGTTTATAAAAGTACCCCGGTAGCGCGGATTTGCAATCCGTGCCCACAAAAATTAGCAACAAAAGCAAAGTCTACGTCACCCTGAGCGCAGTCGAAGGACATCATTCGCAAGTCACAATTCACTATTCACTTTGTCACCCTGAGCTCAGTCTAAGGGCACCGTTAACTAAAGATTGTTAATAAAAACCTAAAAAATTTTATTAATATTTTTTGCAAAATCGTTTTATTTTTTTTGCTTTGTGAAGTTTCTTTTTTAAAACATTAGAAAACAATATCTTACAATAAAAAAAAACATCATGAAATGCAAAAAAAATATTTTATTATTCCTTTTTGTACTAGTCTTTTCAAACAGTAAAGCCCAAACTATGTTTGTGCGACCCATCACAGGAACGCAAACTGCCTACGTGGTAGCCAATATCAAAAAGCTTACTTTTTCTGGCGGGAATTTAGTAGTAACCAACTCCACAGGAAGTAATGATACTTTTGATCTTGCAAGTAATCGTTACCTAAATTTTACCGATTTGACATTAGCAACGACAACGCATGAGTTAGTAACCAACCGTTTTTATGTTTATCCAAATCCGGTAACGAGTATTTTGCACCTCACCAATCAAGACCAATCCCAAACGATTAGTCGTTTAGCTATTATTACGTTACAAGGGCGATTGTTGTTAGAGCAAAACGTTATAAATCCCAATATCGCACAAGTCGATTTAGCTACCTTGCCACAGGGAATGTATTTTTGCAAAATCACCTCAAACAATCAAACACAAACCATTAAATTTTTAAAACAATAAATTATGAAACATTTTTATCTTTTGGTATGTTTAGTACTATTAGGCACCGCCCATGCTCAAACCACCAATGATACTATTTTCTTTTGGAAAGCGGGAGTTATGCTTGCGAAACGCTCCATAAAACCTATAGATTTAGACAGTATTACATTTAAACGTCCTGTAGTTTTACCAGTAACAATGCCCAGTGTAACAATATGCGCACAAGTATGGACAACCAGAAATTTAGAAGTGACCACTTACAGCGATGGCACGCCAATTCCCGAGGTAACCGACCCAACGGCTTGGGCAAACTTAACCACAGGAGCTTGGTGCTATTATAATAACGACTCGGCAAACGGCACCACCTATGGCAAGTTATACAACTGGTATGCCGTTGCAGGAATTTATGATGTTGCCTCATTAACCAACGTTGCTTTACGCAAAATACTAGCTCCAACCGGTTGGCATGTTCCCACAGACGCCGAGTGGACTACGCTTACCACGTGTTTAGGAGGCGAAATCGTAGCTGGAGGCAAGATGAAAGAATCAGGCACCACACACTGGAATCACCCTAATACAAACGCTACCAACACCAGTGGTTTTACAAGTCTTCCGGGTGGGTCCTGCGACTCCAGCTCCAGTGGCTCATTCTACTACGTTGGTTACTACGGCTACTGGTGGAGTTCTACGGAGCTCAATACTTCCTACGGCTGGTTCCGCACCCTGTACTACTACAATGGTTACGCGACCAGAGACAACTTCAGTAAGAGGAACGGTTATTCGGTTCGCTGCCTCAGGGATTAGACCCTTTGGCACTTTGAATCTTTGACCCTTTTAGAATTTAACTGCCCGCGCAGCGGTCGATTTTTGTGGAGTAGACTTAAAGACAATAGTAAAATTATCATTTACAGAAAACCTTGCTAGAAGTAGTGAGGTTTTTTTGTTCAAAATTGGAAGTTCGTTGATTCATTATTCAGAATTCTAAAATGTTGAATGTAGAACAACGAATCAACGAACTTTGAAGTTTGTTTTAAATGATACGCA
The DNA here is from genome assembly GCA_014378065.1 of Flavobacterium sp. GTDB lineage: Bacteria > Bacteroidota > Bacteroidia > Flavobacteriales > Flavobacteriaceae > Flavobacterium. The sequence goes on along the minus strand of JACMOK010000006.1, from coordinate 23,234 downwards.
TAGCCGCGTGAGGGATAGCAGCGGAAATCCTTTGTTGCCGTTGTTCGGTAGCAAGGATTGGAGTGTAGAGCCCGACGGCGCCCGTAAAAGTTATGTAAAAATCTGATGCTCTTGCGCCGGCACGCCCCACTACTTAAAATCTACCGACAGCGAATTCACGCAATACCTTTGACCCGACTCGGTTGGGCCGTCATCGAATACGTGTCTGAGATGGCTGCCGCAATTAGCGCAGAGAATTTCGGTGCGCATCATGCCATGGGTGGTGTCCTTTACATATTCCACTTTGCCCGGAATTGACTCATCAAAAGATGGCCATCCACAATGTGAATTAAACTTTGAACTGCTTTCAAATAATGGCTCGCCGCAGGCTCCGCAGCAATATGTTCCCTTTTCGAAATGAAGATTGTATTCTCCCGAATGTGCGAATTCAGTTCCTTTTTGGCGCAGGATTTTATAGCGCTCGGGCCCAAGGAGTGTTTTCCATTCTGCTTCTGTTTTATTAATTGGATTATGCATCTGCGGTAATTTTAGAGTTAATGAAATCGAGTACTTTGGCGATGACATTTTGGTCACCCAGAATTTTTCGGTGGCCTAAATTTTTTGTTAAAAACAGTTCGCTATTTTTTAAATTTGCATGTATATTTATGGCGCATTCGAACGGAACTTCGCAATCATTTTGATCGTGAACTATCAAAACCGGAATTTCGATGGCTTTTGCTACGCGCGACCCGGAAAAACTATCCATCCGCACATTGGATTTTTTTTCAAAATGATTGCAAAGCAAGTTAGCGATTTCGTGGTTCAGTTCTAACTTTTTTACAAAATCCTCGACGATGTCAGATACAATATTAGCGCTGCCAATAATGACCAATCTTTTTATTTTAAGATCTCTTTTCACTGCGTTTAATAACGCCATCCCGCCCAATGAATGGCCGATCGCTGCGGTAAATGGACCAAATTTATTTTCCAACGCCAAAATAGTTTCTATAAATTCTGGAAGCAGTGTGGTTTTTCCTGCAGATTTTCCGTGGGCGGGTGCATCAAAACTAATTGTCGAATACCCAGATGCCACCAAAGTTTCAGCTAATTTTGCGAGTTGAGTTCCTCTCCCTGACCATCCATGAACCAACAAAATTTTGTGAACACCGTCGCCGAAATAATATACCACAATCTCTTTATTGATGGTCGGAATGTGAATCTTATACTGTCGTGATTTTTTGTCCATATCCAATTCCCTTTTTGGAATTCCATATTTTAATGGACTTGTAAATAATTTAACAGCAAACAATACCGCTAATTTTGTGGAAATAAACGCTAAAAACTTACCTGTTATCAAGATTACCCTAGGAATTTTCAATGATTGGCTCGGTTTTTTAAAATTCTTTGCCATTTCAATAATTTTTTACGCAAGTTATTATATTCTATAAATTTTACTAAATTTAGAAGTCATAAAAAAAACATAAAATGCAAAATCAAACCCGAATTGTAATCGAAAATGTTTTGCCGCAATTAGACCATGGTCACTTTGCCATTAAAAGGATTGTAGGTCAGAAAGTCCAGGTTACTGCCGATGTTTTCACTGATGGTCACGATGTAATTGCTTGTTGTGTGAGATACAAACACGAAAAGGATAAAAAATGGCAAGAAATAAGAATGAATCCGACGAACAACGATGCATGGACGGCAGAATTCAAAGTGGAAAAACAGGGGTTCTATGCTTATTTTGTTGAAGGTTGGGTAGATTATGCTCTTAATTGGCAACACGGCACGGCACGTAAAATTCAAGACAAACAACACGTAAAATCCGAATTGTTAGAAGGCGCGGAATATATAAATGGCGTTTTAAAACTAGCTGATGCGACGGAGCGCGAATATCTGAAAAAAGTCACTCAAGCGTTTACTTTTGAAGCGCATTATGATTTAGCCTTAGAAATGGTGATGTCAATCGAGTTGACTGCGATTTTTAAAAAATATCCGATCCTTCACATTGAAAATAAGTCGCTTGAATTGCAGGTGTATGTCGATCGTAAGAAGGCCTTGTTTAGTACCTGGTATGAATTTTTTCCACGTTCGGCTTCTGAAGTTGCCGGCCAGCATGGGACGTTTAAGGACTGTGAACGGCTTTTACCCCGAGTCGCAGCAATGGGTTTTGATACGCTGTATTTCCCACCGATTCATCCGATTGGAGAAGTGAATCGCAAAGGAAAGAACAACGCCACAAATGCACAGACAGGCGATGTGGGTTCGCCTTGGGGAATTGGTTCTCATCACGGCGGTCATAAGGCAACGCATATAGAATTGGGAAGTATCGAGGATTTTAAAAGTCTAGTCAAAAAAGCACAGGAATTGGGTATTGAAGTGGCAATGGATTATGCGTTGCAAGCGGCACCAGATCACCCATATGTTAAAGATTTTCCACAATGGTTTAAATGGAGACCAGACGGAACCGTCCAGTATGCCGAAAATCCACCTAAAAAATACCAAGACATTCAACCGATCTATTTTGAATCGACTGATTGGAAAAACCTGTGGAAGGAATTGCTTGACGTGGCTTTATTCTGGATCGAACAATGCAATATTAAAGTATATCGCGTCGACAATCCGCACACCAAGCCCTTTTATTTCTGGGGATGGCTCATTGCAGAAATTAAGAAAATACATCCTGATGTCTTGTTTCTAGCGGAGGCATTTACCCGGCCGAAAATCATGAATGAGCTCGCGAAACAAGGGTTTAGTCAATCTTACACCTATTTTACATGGCGCAATTCTAAACAGGAGTTGACCGATTATGTAAATGAATTAACGCAAACCGAACAAAAAGAATATTATCGTCCAAATTTTTGGCCCAATACCCCTGATATCAATCCATTCGCTTTGCAAAGTGGGAATGAAAATATTCATTTGCAAAAATATTTTCTAGCAGCGACTTTAAGTTCAAGTGTCGGTATTTATGGGCCGATTTTCGAATACCGCATTGCTTCACCCATGGCGCCCGGAAAAGAAGAATACTTGAATTCTGAAAAATATGAATTTTTTACATGGGATTGGTCGATTCAGAACAAATTGACGACCCTGATAACACGTATCAACTTCCTTCGAAAAGAACATGCTTCTTTGCAGCAAACCAATAATATCGTTTTCTGTGACACCAATAACGACCAGATTATGGCCTACTACAAATTTGACGACGACAGGCAAAATGAAACTTTAATGGTCGTGAGTTTAGACCCATTTAATACCAGTACGGCTTTGGTTCGCCTGCCAATGAAAGCTTTGGGCAATAGGCCCGTAGAACTTACTGACCTCATTACAGGAAATAGTTACTATTGGGATAAAGAATTCAACTATGTCGAGCTACCACCAGAATTGCCTTTTCATCTCTTTAAAATACACCGATAATGACAGATCATAAAATTAATGAAGATGGATTTCAAAATCCTTTTATTTTTAAAACTGATTGGAAAAGTGCGTTTGAAGATGAAGCATTCGTAAAGGTATTTTCTTCCGATATTTTAGAGCAGTACATTGTTAATAAACGTTGGTATGGCGGAAAAGCCAGTACTTTGAAATATATAGAAGTGGTTGATTTTTTTAAAATCACGTCTAAAAAAAATACTTATTATGGTGTTTTGCTTGAAGTAAATTTTAAAGAAGCCTTTTATCAGCATTATTTCATGCCAATTTCGTTCATGTCTGAGGATGAATTGGATACCAATACCATAATTGCTCCGGTAAAAATGAACGGACAGGATGGTTTTTTGGTTGACGCTTTGCACCAAGAAGATTTTAGAAAGTTGCTGTTTGATAAAATTGTCAGTTCCGGAGACAACGAATCGAAAGTAAGATTTCACAAAGGACACAAACTGGAAGAAACAGTCTATAAAACGTCTAAATTCATGGGCGTAGAACAGAGCAATACCTCGATTATTTACAATGGCACGTTGGTGCTTAAAATTTTCCGCCGGATTTACATCAGCATGAACCCCGATTACGAAATCAGTCGTTTTCTGACCGAACGAATGAACTTTAAAAGTGCTCCCGCTTATACCGGAAGCATTAGTGTAGTCATGTCAGAAGGCAATATAACACTTGGTTTGATGCAGGAACTTGTTCCAAATCAGGGAGATGCTTGGCAATTTATGCTTGAAGAGATGGATCGCATTTTTTCCAATCTTGAAACCAAAAAAATTAAAATCGGCAAACTGCCCGACATAGAACTGTTTAAGCGGTTAAAAATAAATGAAGTGCCTCATGAAATTATCGATTGGGCCGGGTTGAGTATTTTTTTGCGGCTCCATACCTTAGCCACCAGAACAGCCGAAATGCACATCGCGCTTGGCAGTGATATTCATGATACCGCCTTTACGCCAACCACTTACAACGGAGATTATACCGTCTGGCTTAAAAATCGGTTGACGTATCAGTTTCAGAACCGACTTAATATTTTAGAAAACAATCTGCACAAACTCGATGGCTTGGCGTTAGAATTGGCCAATCAATTTTTAGACAACAAAAAGGAGATCCGAAAATTATTTCTCGATTTCGATTGGACGAAAATGAAATCGGAAAGGATTAGAATCCATGGTGATTACCATTTGGGTCAGGTGCTTGTAAACGGCGACGACTTTTACCTGCTTGATTTTGAAGGCGAACCCGAAAGCACAATCCGCGACCGAAAAGTAAAGCAACCGCCGCTAAAAGATGTTGCCGGGATGTTCCGTTCTTTTCATTATTCAATTTATGCCACCATTTTCAACAACAAAGACAAATACCCCTATGAACAGCAGGAATTGTTTCAGGCGGGAGAAATTTTATTCAAATATTTCGTTGGCGTATTCATTCAGACTTATACCGAAGTCGCCCAGGCCGGCAACTTGAATATTGGCTACCGTAAAGAGATCGATTTCTTACTCAAATATTGCATTTTAGAAAAGGCGGTTTATGAACTGGGTTATGAACTCAATTCAAGACCACGCTGGGCGGTGATTCCACTAACAGGAATTGCTAGCATCATGGAGTTTAAGACTTAGGAGCTGTTTCCCACTTTCCGTTGCAATCTTTTGTGTCGAACAACGCCACAAAAGGATTTTCGCTACAATTGGGGCTAGGGTCGGGCATAAAATTAAAAATTCGGTTTCGATTAAAATAACTTGAAAATTAAAACAAAGTCTCTTCTCAAGTATCGGGAAGCAAAGACATCAAACAATACAACCATGAACAAAGTACAATCCCATTCGCTATTCACCGATTTCGACATCAGCCTGTTCAAAGCCGGAAAACATTTTCAACTCTATGAAAAACTGGGTGCGCACCTGATAGAAGTCGATGGCGTTCGTGGTGTTTATTTTGCAGTTTGGGCGCCCTCTGCCCGCTCGGTTTCGGTGGTGGGCGATTTCAATTACTGGATCCAAGGCGAACACCAGTTGCAAGTCCGCTGGGATGCTTCGGGTATTTGGGAAGGATTTATTCCGGGTGTCGAAAAAGGGGCTACTTACAAATATAAAATCCAATCTAATAACGGGGGGCTGATTACCGAAAAGGCAGACCCATTTGCGTTATATTGCGAGCATCCGCCGCACACGGCTTCGGTCGTATGGGATCTCGATTACAAATGGAAAGACAAGTCCTGGATGGATTCCCGTTACAAAACCAACGCGCTAGATAAACCTTATTCAGTCTATGAAGTGCATTTAGGTTCTTGGAAACGCAATAGCGAAGGCAAATTTTTGACCTATCTTGAATTGGCAGAAGACCTGGTCAGTTACGTAAAAGAAACGGGATTTACCCATGTCGAATTTATGCCGATCATGGAATACCCGTATGATCCTTCTTGGGGTTATCAATTGGTCGGTTATTTCGCGCCAACTTCCCGTTTTGGTAAACCACAGGATTTTATGTATCTGGTTGACAAATTTCATCAAGCCGGAATTGGTGTGATACTCGATTGGGTACCCTCGCATTTCCCGGATGATGCACACGGTTTGGGATTTTTTGATGGTTCTAATCTATTCGAACACCCTGACCGCAGAAAAGGCTACCACCCTGATTGGAAAAGTTTGGTGTTTAACTATGGCCGGAATGAAGTGCGTTCTTTCCTGATCAGCAACGCTATTTTTTGGTTGCAACATTACCATGCCGACGGCCTACGGGTTGATGCGGTGGCTTCGATGCTGTACCTTGATTATTCTAGAGAAGAGGGCGAATGGGAAAGCAATATCTTTGGCGGTCGTGAAAATCTAGATACGATTAGTTTTCTTAAAGATTTCAATGAAGCGGTATATTCAAATTTTGAAGGCGTCCAGACCATTGCCGAAGAAAGTACCTCGTTCCCGATGGTTTCCCGGCCTACGTTTTCAGGAGGTTTGGGTTTCGGAATGAAATGGATGATGGGTTGGATGCATGATACTTTACAGTATTTCCAGAAGGAACCCATCTATAGAAAATACCACCAAAATGACCTGACCTTTTCAATGACCTATGCGTTTAGCGAAAACTTTATGCTGCCCTTGTCGCATGATGAAGTTGTGTATGGCAAGAAATCAATAGCCGGAAGAATGCCAGGCGATGAATGGCAAAAGTTTGCCAACCTGCGCTTGTTGTATGGTTACATGTTTACGCATCCCGGAACCAAACTGCTTTTTATGGGTGCCGAGTTTGGGCAAAGCAGTGAATGGAATTTTGAAGGAAGTCTCGACTGGCATCTCTTGCAATTTGGCTTTCACGACGGCATCAAAAAATTAGTGACAGGTTTAAATGGTTTGTATAAGTCTTATCCGGCTTTGCATGAAAAACAATTTTCGGGCGAAGGATTTGAATGGATCAATTATTCAGACCACCAAAATGCCGTGATGTCTTACATCCGAAAAGGAAACAACCCAAAAGAGGAAGTTGTAGTCGTGTGCAACTTTACCCCTGTCGTGCGCGAAAGCTACCGCATTGGTTTGCCTAGAAAGGGAAAGCTGACGCAAATTTTCAATACCGACGACATACAATTTGGTGGCAGTGGTGTGGGCAACGCAAAAGCAATTAAAATAGAAACTGGACCTTGGAATGGTCGCGCATTCTCTGCTTCACTGCTGTTGGCTCCGTTAAGCGTTACCGTTTTTAAAATGGGTTAAGAAATTATTTTAATGGTCAAATCCTTTATTTGCGCGTTCCTGCCATTTAGCAGCAGGGTAAAACGGTTTTGTTAACATTTTTGAGTTACGACAACGTTTGCGTGAAAAAGGATTAAATTCATTTTTATAAACGAACAAATTTTGTAAGTTTGAAATCTTTGTGGCCATCCAATTGGTCACCCAGAATCTAATACAACACCATGATTACAAATACAGAATTAGAATACAAAGGCGATTTATATCCGTCCAAAATCACAACATTTAAGAAGGAAGTCGACAGCGTTTATTTCTACACAGACAACAGCGTAATTCTCAAGATCACTGTATTGAGAGACAGTCTAATACGATTTCGCTACACCACGAAAGGCTATTTCAGTAAAGATTTTTCGTATGCTATTGATAAAACCCAGTCGCATGGTTATAATTTTTTAGAGGTGACCGAAAAAAAAGACCACTATAAATTACAAACCAGTAGGGTAATTTGTACCATCCAAAAAGAAGACTTGCGCATTGTCATCACCGATTTAGAAGGCCATTGTATTTTGGAAGATGAAAAAGGATTTCATTTTGAAGAAAATTATTTTTTTGGAGGTAATATTGTCAAAATGAGCAAGGCTTCTAAAGACGGAGAGTGTTTCTACGGAATGGGAGATAAAGCCTCGCATTCCAACCTCAAAGGAAAAAGAGTCGAGAACTGGGCTACTGACCAATACGCATTCCATAAAGACCAAGAACCGCTGTATAAAGTGGTTCCTTTTTATATCGGACTGCAGAACAAAAAATCATACGGCATTTTCTTCGACAATACTTTTAAAACGACGTTCGATTTTTCACATGAACGGAGAAACGTCACCAGTTTTTGGGCCGAAGGAGGCGAGATGAATTATTATTTTATATACGGTCCGCAAATGCAGGACGTGGTAACTACCTATACCCACTTAACCGGAAAACCAGAATTGCCGCCGCTTTGGGCACTGGGCTACCACCAATGCAAATGGAGTTATTATCCGGAGAGCAAAGTAAAAGAAGTGGCCAATAAATTCCGAGAACTGCGAATCCCGTGTGATGCCATTTATCTAGATATCGATTACATGGAAGGTTTTCGTTGCTTTACTTGGAACAAAGACTATTTCCCCGATCCCAAACGAATGGTAGCCGAATTGGCAGAAGACGGTTTTAAAACGGTCGTGATTATCGATCCGGGAATTAAGATCGATAAAGAATATGCTATTTATAACGAAGCATTAGAAAAAGATTATTTCTGCAAACGAGCCGATGGGCCTTACATGAAAGGAAAAGTCTGGCCGGGCGAATGCAACTTTCCCGATTACACCAATCCCGAAGTGCGAGAGTGGTGGGCAGGCTTGTTCAAGGAACTTGTTTCAGACATCGGCGTGAAAGGCGTCTGGAACGATATGAACGAACCGGCGGTAATGGAAGTTCCAGGTAAAACCTTTCCCATGGACGTGCGCCACGATTACGATGGCAATCCATGCAGCCACCGAAAGGCGCACAATATTTACGGCACGCAAATGGCACGCGCTACTTATGAAGGAGTCAAACAATTTGCCTATCCCAAAAGACCCTTTATCATCACGCGTTCGGCGTATTCGGGCGCCCAAAGATATACCTCTTCCTGGACAGGAGATAATGTTGCGAGCTGGGAACATTTGTGGATCGCCAACATTCAAATGCAACGCATGTCGATTTCTGGTATGGGTTTTACAGGCTCTGATATTGGTGGATTTGCAGAACAGCCGTCGGGTGAATTGTATGCACGTTGGATTCAGTTGGGCGTTTTTCATCCGTTTTGCAGAACCCATTCTTCAGGAGATCATGGCGATCAAGAACCTTGGTCTTTTGATGTAGACGTAATCAATATCACCCGAAAATTTGTTGAACTTCGTTACCAATTGTTGCCCTATTTGTACTCTATGTTTTGGGAATACATTAACGATGGCGTTCCGATGCTGAAACCATTGGTCTATTTTGATCAGGAGGATGCGCAGACGCACTACCGCACAGACGAGTTTATTTTTGGAAACCAAATACTGGTTTGTCCGATATTAGAACCCAATGCGCAGGGCAGAAGGGTGTATCTCCCGATCGGGAACTGGTATAATTACTGGACCGACGAGTTGGTTTCGGGTCGCAAGGAACTGTGGGTTAAGACAGATTACGACCAAATTCCACTTTTTGTCAAAGAAGGAGCCATTATCCCAAAATACCCTGTGCAACAATATGTGGGAGAGGTGGAATTTGAAGAAATTACTTTAGATGTTTACTTTAAAATGGGCAAAGAAAAATCTGTTCTGTACGAGGATGCACAAGATGGTTATGATTACAACAAAGGAAGATTTAGCCTAGCAACTTTTACTTTAAAAGGAAAGGAAACAGAATTAATTATCCAGCAGCACAAAGAAGGTAAATTTGTCACCCAGTACACGAAATTCAAAATCAACTTGCATGGTTTGCCGTTTCAGGTTAAAAAAATAGAATTTGACAATGAAGCAGTTTCTTTTGAAAAAGTAAATTTTGATGGCAACACTACCTTATATATGGATAAAGATTTTTCTGAATTGCATATTATAGGAACTTAAATGCAAACCCTTCAAAATTGAAACATTTCACGACAATATTATAAGGGTTGGCATCATTTTAAAGGTATTTTTGTAGTGTAATTTAAACTTAAAACCATGAAAAAATACATTCTGATATTGGCGGTTTGCGCTTTAACATTCTCGTGTGCTAAAAATCCTTTTACTGGAAAAAGCAGTCTAAACTTTGTTTCCAACAGCGAATTATTCCCATCCGCATTTCAACAATACGGTCAGTTCTTGAAAGAAAATAAGATTATTACTGGTACGGCCGACGCAAGAAGAGTTGAAACAGTAGGGATGAAAATAAAAGCGGCTGCCGAACGCTATCTCAAGGCAAATGGTCAGGGCACGTATCTTAACGGATACCAATGGGAATACAAATTAGTCGATAATAAAGAAGTGAACGCTTGGTGCATGCCAGGCGGAAAAATCGTAGTTTATTCGGGTATTTTACCAATAACACAGGATGAAGCAGGACTAGCGACAGTAATGGGACACGAAGTTTCGCATGCACTTTCCAATCACGGCGCACAAAGAATGAGCGCTTCTCAATTACAAGCTTTAGGTGCAGTTGGCGTAGCGGTTGCCACAGGAAGTCAAAGTGCAGAGAAGCAACAGATGTGGCAACAATATTATGGCATCGGATCTCAAGTAGGCGTGATGCTTCCTTTCAGTCGGAATCATGAAAGTGAAGCCGATATGATTGGTCTGACGCTAATGGCAATTGCAGGTTACAACCCAGATCAGGCAGTGACTTTTTGGTCAAGAATGGCAGCCAAATCAGGAGGGCAGTCGCCACCAGAATTTTTAAGTACTCACCCTTCCGATGCGACAAGGATAGCGAACATCAAAAGAATGATTCCAGAAGCCAAGGCTAACGCAGCAAAATTTGGCGTAACATTTAAATAGCCAAACAACATATTATATAGAAAAACCACTTCGTCTTGAGGTGGTTTTTTTATTTAATGTATTGCGGTAATGTTTCCGCACTATTAAATTGCCAACATTTATGATAACCTCCTCCAATACTAATAAAAAATAGATAAATTAGTGCCATCAAAAAAAGCAGTATGGCAGATTTACCCAAAGGGAGTAAGAAATTATTAAACGCGTGGGCATTTTATGATTGGGCAAATTCTGTTTATCCGTTGGTAATTGCTTCTGCAATTTTTCCAATATTCTATGAAACTTTATTTGCAAATCGCAATCATTATATCCACATTTTTGGAACCTCTCTCAAGAATTCGGCGTTAATTAGCTTTGTTACTGCCGCCGCCTTTTTGGCCGTCGCCTTTGTCTCTCCGTTCTTGTCTGGAATCGCAGATTATATAGGAAACAAAAAAGATTTCATGCGGTTTTTCTGTTATCTCGGCGCTTTTTCTTGCGTGGGATTGAATTGGTTCAGTCTCGACCATTTATACCTTAGTTTGCTTTTTTACTCTTTAGGATTGATCGGATTTTGGGGCAGTTTGGTCTTTTACAATTCTTATTTACCCGATATCGCTTTTCCCGAACAGCAGGATCAACTTAGTGCCAAAGGATATTCGTTGGGTTACATCGGCAGCGTTCTTTTATTGATTGTAAATTTGGCCATGGTCATGCAGCCAAAAATCTTCGGTATCACCGGTCCGGATGGAGAAGCCGCAGTTAAGGCCATGCGATATTCTTTTATTATGGTGGGGGTGTGGTGGATTGTCTTTAGCCAATATACTTATTATTATTTACCGAAGGGGAATAAAGATAGTGACACCAAAGTTTCAAAAGCGATCATACTGAACGGATTTAGAGAATTAAGAAAAGTGTGGCACCTGCTCGATGACAATATCGTTTTAAAAAGCTATTTATTGAGTTTTTTTGTATACAGTATGGGCGTTCAAACCGTCATGTTAATAGCCACCTATTTTGGATCACAAGAAATTGCGTGGGAATCTAAAAGCCAAAGTACGATTGGACTGATCATTTGTATTTTGGTCATTCAATTGGTAGCTATTTTAGGAGCAGTCGTGACTTCAAAAGCCTCTGCTAAATTCGGAAACATCGCTACCTTGATCGCCATCAATTGCATTTGGATTGTACTCTGTGCCTTGGCTTATTTTATTACTTTACCAATACACTTTTACATTATGGCAGGATTTGTCGGACTGGTGATGGGCGGAATTCAAGCGCTATCTCGTTCTACCTACTCTAAACTGTTGCCGGCAACCGAGGATACCGCCTCGTTTTTTAGTTTCTACGATGTATCCGAAAAAATCGGTATCGTGATCGGAATGTGCGTTTACGGTATTATCGATCAAATCACTGGAAGTCCCAGATTTGCGATTGTTTTTTTGGGACTCTTTTTTGTCGGCGGCGTTATCCTGTTAAAAAAGGTGCCCAGAAAATAATTTAAAAATGAGGTTGGGTTAAGCGGAAGAATCAATATTTGTGATTGAATTATTTGGTTACAATGTACGATAGCAGTCCATTTGGAAAAAAGAATGTGTTTAATTTTCGTCCAACTTCCAAGTATTTAATTATATTTGAAATGATTTTTAAGAATCCAAACCCATGAACATTAACTCTGTACTAGTGTATAAATCTAAAATCGCTATTTTTCTACTGTTGGTTTTGTTAAGTTTTACGAACACATCTTGTGAAAACGAACCTATTGATCCCGCGTTATTGCAGCAAAATCCTGTTTTAGATTGCGCTACGCCAAATGGTCTTTCCGTAAGTGGTTTTATTGGGACTTCGGTAAACTTGGTATGGAGTGCTGCTCAAGGCAGTTCGTGGGAAATACAGTATGGACCAGACAATTTTACCCTAGGTTCAGGCACTACCATTATCGCCACGACTGCAAATGCAACTATAAATGGATTGACCATAACAAACAATTATAATTTTTACATCAGAACCAGTTGCGGTAATGGAAGCTACAGCGATTGGATCGGTCCGGTAGCGGTCGGTTCGAGCCTCACTTTATGCTCCAATCCTACAAATCTTGTCGCGGTAAGAGCTGTGACGAATGCCACGCAAATTACGGTAACCTGGTCGCAACAAGGCGACGAAAATACTTGGGAGGTCCAATATGGTGCCTCAGGTTTTGCTTTGGGTGCGGGAACTACTGCTAATGCTACCGCCACAACAAAATTGGTGACAGGCTTGCTGGGTACTTTAGGATATGATTTTTATGTCAGGTCCAATTGTACCGATGGTAATAGCACTTGGGTTGGCCCGGTAAATGTTCCGGCAATTGGAAATGTCGCTGGAGATTATTGGCCCACAGCAATCAACAACCAATGGGTTTTCGATTTAAATGGTGCAACGCAGGCGCCCTTGAAAATTGTTTCTAGCGATATCGTAGCGGGGAATACATATTACACTTTTCAACCCATAGTTGGCCCTGCCAGCGCAACAGTGAGAATAAGGAAAGTGAATGGAGATTATTATTACAGAACCGAAGATGTAGTTACAGCCGGCGCCGTGACTTCTGGTTCAGAAACGATCATATTAAAAGATTACCTCCCGGTCAATGGTTCTTGGACCAACAGTTTTTCTCAAACCACTACTTTTGTGAGCATTCCTCCCGTTGTTATAAATATTAGTATCGTTTCAACCATCCTCGAAAAAAACAGTACCGTTACCGTGAATGGTCAAAACTATACCAATGTTATTAAAGTAAAACGCGTTCAGACAGCAACGGGCGCATCGATACCAGTGAGTACAACAACCGGATTTTATTGGTATGCTAAAGATATCGGACCAGTTAAAGTTGCAAATGGGACAGATATACAAAACCTTGAAAGTTATCTCTTAAATTAAGCCTCTCACTTTGCTTTAAAAAACAACCTGAAAGTAATATTCAGGTTTTTTTGTGGCACAGAAGTTGACTACCGCCGGCACCTGACGAATTAATATGCAGTACATCGATTTTAAATTAAATTAAGCTTTACTTATATTACATTTGTTGTTCATATACCTATTTAATGTCATTTTGACCCAATTTTAAAAGATGCCACACCTTAAAATACTGAGTTTTGACAATTTGTCATTACATGAAATCGATTCTGAAGCCGAATTAATTCCACTTTTGACGCCCGAAGATGAGGAAGAGATGAACAACGAAGAATTACCCGCTTCTTTACCCATTTTACCTTTGCGAAACACCGTGTTATTTCCAGGTGTTGTTATTCCGATATCCGCTGGTCGCGACAAATCCATAAAATTGATCAACGACGCCAATGCCGGTAATAAAATTATTGGCGTGGTGGCTCAAAAGAATGAGGAAGACGAAGATCCCTCCAAAAATGATATCCATAGGATCGGAACGGTGGCACGAATATTAAGGGTGCTGAAAATGCCAGATGGCAACATTACTGTTATCCTTCAGGGTAAAAAACGATTTGCTATCGATGCAGTTATCTCCGAAAAGCCTTACATTGTCGCCAATGTTAAAGAAGTAGAAGAAAAAAGGCCAGGCAAACACGACACAGAGTTTCTAGCCATACTAGATTCTATTAAAGAATTGGCCATTCAAATCATTAAAGAGAGTCCAAACATCCCGACAGAGGCTACCTTTGCCATCAAAAATATTGAAAGCCAATCGTTTCTGGTCAATTTTGTTTCCTCCAATATGAATTTATCGGTAAAGGAAAAGCAAGATCTTTTAGCGATGAATGCCTTAAAAGAAAGAGCTCTCGAAACCCTGAGATTTATGAATGTAGAGTTGCAAAAACTCGAACTCAAAAATGACATACAGTCGAAAGTTCGTTTTGACCTAGACCAACAGCAGCGGGAGTATTTCTTACACCAGCAAATGAAAACCATCCAAGAAGAGTTGGGCGGCGTTTCACAGGAAGAAGAATTGGATGAAATGCGCACCAAAGCCAATTTAAAGAAGTGGGATGAAAAAACCAAAAAGCATTTCGATAAAGAATTGTCGAAAATGCAACGCATGAATCCTCAGGCTCCGGATTTCGGAATACAAAGAAACTATCTCGAATTACTTCTTGAACTGCCTTGGAACGATTTTTCCAAAGACAATTTCGACCTGAAAAGAGCCCAAAAGATTCTTGATAAAGACCATTTCGGTTTGGAAGATGTTAAGAAAAGAATGATAGAGCATTTGGCTGTTTTGAAACTACGCAACGATATGAAATCGCCGATTATCTGTTTGTCAGGACCTCCCGGAGTCGGTAAAACTTCTATCGGACGGTCTGTAGCCGAAGCATTGGGACGCGAATATGTCCGCATTTCACTAGGCGGTTTACGTGATGAAGCCGAAATTCGCGGCCATCGAAAAACCTACATCGGCGCGATGCCGGGAAGAATAATCCAGAGTTTAAAGAAAGCGGGAACATCCAATCCGGTTTTTGTTTTAGACGAAATCGATAAGTTATCAGTCAGTAGTCAGGGAGATCCGTCTTCTGCGCTACTAGAAGTATTGGATCCGGAACAGAACAGTGCTTTTTATGATAATTTCCTGGAGATGGGTTTTGATTTGTCTAAAGTAATGTTCATTGCCACTTCCAACAATCTTTCGGCCATTCAGCCCGCCTTACGAGATCGTATGGAAATTATTAAAATGTCGGGTTACACCATCGAGGAGAAAGTAGAAATTGCGCGGCAACATTTGTTCCCAAAGCAACTAAAAGAACACGGACTCACTTCTAAAGAACTCACCATTGGCAAAAGACAACTCGAAAAAATTGTGGAAGGTTACACCCGAGAGTCCGGAGTGCGAGGATTAGAAGCAAAAATAGCGCAAGTTATTCGCAACGCAGCCAAATCGGTAGCCATGGACGAAGCCTACAATAAAAAGATTACTGATGAAGATATCGTTAAAGTACTTGGCGTGCCGAGACTCGGAAGGGACAAATCAGAAAGCAATGATGTGGCAGGAGTAGTTACGGGTCTGGCCTGGACCGCAGTGGGTGGCGATATTCTTTTTATAGAATCGTTGATTTCTCCTGGAAAAGGAAATATGACCATCACGGGTAATTTAGGTACGGTGATGAAAGAATCGGCTACCATAGCATTAGAATATATTAAAGCCAATGCAGAACATTTGGGATTAACCACAGAAATGGTCTCAAAATATAATATTCACCTGCATGTTCCTGAAGGAGCGACTCCGAAAGACGGTCCCAGCGCTGGAATTGCAATGCTGACTTCGTTGGTATCGCTTTTTACACAAAAGAAAGTCAAGAAAAATATTGCGATGACCGGCGAAATTACTTTGAGAGGAAAAGTGTTACCAGTGGGCGGTATTAAAGAAAAAATACTGGCGGCAAAACGGGCGAACATTAAGGAAATTATTATGTGCGCAGAAAATAAGCAAGATGTTGACGAAATCAAACCAGATTACATTGAAGGGCTGACTTTTCATTATGTCAAGGAAATGAGTGAGGTACTAAAATTTGCCATAACAGATCAAAATGTCAAAAACGCAAAAAAATTATAAACAAAAAACGGCTACATTAATGGGCCGTTTTTTTATTAAAAATAATATCTTCGCAATTGCGTTATACTATTCAGAAATAGCGATGGCAAAATGATTCGACCGCTCCTTTATGTTTTTTTATCTTTATTCGGAACTGTAACAGCATACAGTCAGGTGGGCGGCAAGTCAGTATATCAGTTTCTGAATTTGGTTACCTCGCCCCGACAGTCTGCGTTGGGTGGAAAAGTGATCACCATTTATGATTATGATGTAAACCAAGCTAATTTTAATCCTGCCACCATTAATCCCGAAATGGACAACCGGTTGGCCGTAAATTATGGCAGTTATTTCGGAGAAGTAACTTACGGAACTGCGGCTTACGCGTATACCTACGATCGACATGTGCAAACTTTTGCGGCGAGCATTAACTATGTCAATTATGGAAAATTTGACGGCTATGACGAAAACGGCAGTCCAACTGCGAGTTTTTCCGGAAGCGAAATTGCCTTGAATTTCGGGTATTCGTATGACGTTCCTTTTACCGACCTGCACCTTGGGGTGAGTGGCAAACTTATTTCTTCGACATTAGAAAGTTATAATTCTTATGGCGGCGCTGTCGATTTGGGCGCACTTTATGTTGATCAGGTTAATGACGTTAACTATGCTGTGGTGGTTCGCAATATCGGAACCCAATTTACCACTTACGCCGATACCAGAGAAAAGTTACCCTTGGAAATTTTGGCTGGAATTTCACAACAAGTCGAAAATGTTCCGATTCGTTGGCACCTGACTTTTGAAAACTTGCAACAATGGAAAGTCAATTTTGCCAATCCAGCGCGGGCACAAAACACAATTGATGGGGAAGCGATTCCTGAAAAAACATCTTTTTTTAACAATGCTTTGCGGCACGTTATAGTCGGAGTAGAACTTTTTCCTACCAAAGGATTCAATTTTAGAGTAGGTTATAATTTTAGGAGAGGCGAGGAACTGCGTTTGTTGGAGCAACGTAACTTCTCCGGAATTTCTGTCGGTATGGGATTAAAAATGGGCCGGCTTAAATTCGATTATTCTTATTCTAGATACACGTTAGCTGGGAACACTAGTTTGTTCGGACTCACCGTAAATTTCGCAGAACAATAAAGCTTAAACTTCTCATTCCAACCAAAATACAACAGATTTGAAAAAAATTACGATTGCCATAGACGGCTATTCATCAACCGGAAAAAGCACTTTAGCCAAGCAATTGGCCCAGCACTTAGGCTATGTCTATGTCGACACCGGTGCGATGTATCGTGCGGTAACTTTTTTTGCGATGCAAAAGGGTTATATCAATTCCGAATCGTTCGACAAAGAGAGTCTGATCAATGGTTTGCCTTTTATTGACTTGCAGTTCCATTTCAATTCGGAATTGGGTTTTGGTGAAATGTTTTTAAACGATACCAACATAGAAGCAGCTATCCGCACCATAGAAGTATCCAATTTTGTCAGTAAGATTGCCGAGGTGTCTAAAGTTCGCGCCAAATTGGTCGAACAACAACAGCGCATGGGCAGTAGCAAAGGGATTGTCATGGATGGAAGAGATATTGGTACGGTAGTTTTCCCAAAAGCCGAACTCAAAATATTTATGACGGCAAGTTCAGCAACAAGAGCGAAACGCCGGTATGATGAATTACAAAGCAAAAACCAAAACGTGTCTTATGAAGCGGTTTTGAAGAACGTTGAAGAACGCGATTATATCGATACCCATCGGGAAGATTCTCCATTGCGAAAAGCCGGGGATGCTGTTGAAATAGATAATTCTGATCTGACCCGCGAGCAACAATTTAAAGCTGTTTTAGCACTTTTTAAGGCCGTGATTAAAACTTTTTAAATTTTTGTTTATCTCGTTTTTAATATTAGATTTACAATCTATTTACATTAAAAACCAAAACAGATTTATGAGTGTTAAGTATAGATTAACCGTAATGAGTTTTCTCCAATTCTTCATCTGGGGCGCTTGGCTAATTACCGTAGGAAATTATTGGTTTGCAACCAAACAGTGGAGTGGTGCCGAATTTGGCGCCATCTTTTCAACCTTAGGGCTTTCTTCGATTTTGATGCCGGCACTCACCGGGATCATTGCTGATAAATTTATCAATGCCGAAAAGTTGTATGGGATATTGCATATTTTGGGCGGCATCGCTTTGCTTTATATTCCGCAAGTAGACAATCCGACGTCTTTTTATTGGGTGATTTTTGCAGCCATGTTGTGTTATATGCCAACGATTTCACTATCCAATTCTGTTGCCTACACCATTTTAAAAAACAATAATTTTAATGTCGTAAAAGTATTTCCGCCCATTAGGGTTTGGGGCACCGTTGGCTTTATAGCTGCGATGTGGCTCACCAATTTATCGGGCAACAAGGCATCGGCGAATATGTTTTATATCTCGGCAGTTTCTGCGTTTGTTCTGGGCATCTATTCTTTTACCTTGCCCAAATGTCCGCCGCAGAAATTAATAGCGGAAAATGCTACGGTGGCGCAAAAATTAGGGCTCGATGCTTTTAAGTTGTTTGGAACATACAAAATGGCTTTGTTCTTTTTGTTTTCGATGTTTTTGGGCGGCGCTTTACAGCTTACCAATATGTATGGCGATGTTTTCTTATCGGAATTTGGAAAAATTCCGGAATATGCCAATAGCATAGTGGTTAAAAAATCGACGTTGATTATGTCGATTTCTCAAATTTCAGAAACGTTGTTCATTTTGGCGATTCCATTTTTCTTGAGAAGATTTGGCATCAAACAAGTCATGTTGATTTCTATGCTGGCTTGGGTACTGCGTTTTGGATTATTTGCTTATGGAGATCCTGCCGATGGCCTTTGGATGATAATTATGTCGTGTATTGTGTATGGGATGGCTTTCGATTTCTTTAATATTTCAGGATCGCTTTTTGTGGAAACTACTACCGATGCTTCGATCCGTTCGAGTGCGCAGGGCTTATTTATGATGATGTCTAATGGTTTTGGAGCTTTTTTTGGCGGCTTGATCAGCGGAATCGTCATCGATAAATATTTTACTCATGAAGGACAAAGAGACTGGCACAACATCTGGCTGGCTTTTGCGGGGTATGCACTTGTTGTGGCGATTGCCTTTGCGGTGATGTTCAAACACCAGCACCATCCGGAAGATGTGGAGCATGTAGCCCATTAAGGCTTGAAAAATATTATATAAACCCGATCAGTTGAATTGTATCGGGTTTTTTTTAGCCCCGATAGCAACGGATAGCCCGCAGTGCAACGAGGACTTGGAGTGTATAGCGGGAATAGCTCCTGATCTTAAGTCTTTTATCATTGCGCAAGGTTGTATTTTTCTTGTACTAAAAAATTTTTAATTCAAAAATAAAGATTACTTTTGCAGTCCTTTTGGCGGTCAGTGTTTCCATTAGGGTTTGAATATTTACAGCTAACGCTTCTGTTTTTTTACGGCATCAGAAACACAAAGGAAACAGAATACAAATTTTTATCAGCACCTATGTCTGAAATTTTAAAATCACAAGAAGAATTTTTATCCAATTTTAACTGGCACAACTTCGAAGAAGGTATCGATGCGGTGGATGAAAACAACTTAAAAGAATTCGAAGATCTTGTCTCTAAAACGTTTATTGACACTGATCAGGAAGAAGTAGTAGAAGGAACTGTTGTTAGAATTACGGACCGTGACGCGATCGTTGACATCAACGCGAAATCGGAAGGGGTTATTTCTTTGAACGAATTCCGCTACAACCCAAACTTAAAAGTGGGTGACAAAGTAGAAGTATTGATTGACATTCGTGAGGACAAAACCGGTCAATTGGTATTGTCGCACAGAAAAGCAAGAACCATCAAATCATGGGATCGTGTGATCTCTGCCAATGAAACCGGAGAAATCGTGAACGGTTTCGTTAAATGCAGAACCAAAGGCGGAATGATTGTAGACGTTTTCGGAATTGAAGCGTTTTTGCCTGGTTCGCAAATTGATGTAAAACCGATTCGTGATTACGATATTTATGTGAACAAAATGATGGAATTCAAAGTGGTGAAAATCAACCACGAATTCAAGAATGTAGTCGTATCGCACAAAGCATTGATCGAAGCAGATATTGAAGTTCAGAAAAAAGAAATCATCGGTCAGTTGCAAAAAGGACAAGTGTTGGAAGGCGTTGTAAAAAACATTACTTCTTATGGTGTGTTCATTGATTTGGGTGGTGTTGACGGATTGATTCACATTACTGATTTGTCTTGGTCAAGAATCAACCATCCAAGTGAAGTTTTAGAATTAGACCAGAAACTAAACGTGGTGATCCTTGATTTTGATGACGAAAAAACAAGAATTCAATTGGGATTGAAACAACTAAACGCACACCCTTGGGATGCTTTGGATGCTAAATTGGCGATTGGCGATAAAGTGAAAGGTAAAGTCGTAGTCATTGCTGATTACGGTGCTTTTATCGAAGTAGCAGAAGGTGTTGAAGGTTTGATTCACGTTTCAGAAATGTCATGGTCTACGCACTTGCGTTCGGCTCAGGATTTCGTGAAAGTGGGTGATGTGGTTGAAGCGGTTATCTTAACCCTAGACCGAGACGATCGTAAAATGTCGTTGGGTATCAAACAATTGTCGCAGGATCCTTGGACAGATATCACTTCTAAATATCCTGTAGGTTCTAAACACAGCGGAATTGTCAGAAACTTTACCAACTTCGGAATATTTGTAGAATTGGAAGAAGGAATCGACGGTTTGATTTATATCTCTGACTTGTCATGGACTAAAAAAATCAAGCACCCATCTGAATTCGTAAACGTTGGTGAAAAACTAGACGTGGTTGTTTTAGAGTTGGATGTTGATGGCCGTAAATTGTCATTGGGTCACAAACAAACTACTGCCAACCCTTGGGACAAATATGAAGATTCTTTCGCAGTAGGAACAGTTCATACCGGAGAAATTTCTGAAATTGTAGACAAAGGCGCAACGGTTGAGTTTGGAGACGATATCGTGGCTTTCATTCCAACGCGTCACCTTGAAAAAGAAGACGGTAAGAAATTGAAGAAAGGCGAATCTGCTGAATTTAAAGTAATTGAGTTTAACAAAGAATTCAAACGAGTAGTAGCTTCTCACACGGCGATCTTTAGAGAAGAAGAAGAGAAAAACGCAAAAGCAGTTCAGGAATCAGTTTCCAATAACAACAATGCTCCAGCTGCAACGTTGGGAGACAATAATGACATCCTTGCCGATTTGAAAGCGAAAATGGAAAAGAAAGAGAAGAAATAATTTTTTCTTGATTGATAGTAAAAGGCCTCGTAGTGATACGGGGCTTTTTTATTATAGTACATTGAATTTTAATTAATTGGTTATATTTACAATGAACCAAAACACCTCTCATCAAGCAATTATACCTTTTACTTACGGCACTTCTATTTTTTACGGGCGTTCAGGCTCAGACTATTAATTTCCCGGATCAGAATTTTCTTCAAGCACTTATCAGTGGTGGAAAAGATACCAACGGAAATGGCAGTATTGAAGTGATAGAAGCAATACTAGTGCAAAGCAGTAGTATAGGCGGGCGAAATATCGATTCTCTTGAAGGCATTCAGTATTTTTCCGCACTCTTGGATTTATTTTGTGATGGTACTCAGATAAGCGATCTAAGTCCAATAGGTTATTTACAAAATTTGAGATATTAAAGTTGTTCTACTAACCAAATAGCAAATCTTACTCCACTAGCCAATTTACAAAATTTACAAACATTAATCTGTTCATACAATCAACTAAATGATACTTCTTTTGCAGGTTTGAGCATAAGTATGGTAACTCGTTTCGATTGCAGGTATAATCGCAAACCTAAATAATGTTCTTTGAGCCTTTCCCAATGTATTCAATTCCTGTAGAATCGGGTACGCAAATTTTAACACCTTCCTTTGAAAACCCTGCGTATTTCAATATCTCGCCTGCGACCACGTCGGTTACTTTTCCTGCGGCGAGTAATCCGTTTACACAGGATTTTTGCATTTCTGCCAATGGCGTTCACAATGATCTGGATGTTTCGCTGCTCCCAATAACGGCTGCAAGACCGGGCTTTGATGCGACTTATAAAATGGTTTATAAAAACAAAGGGACAACCGTACAGTCTGGAACGTTGAATCTCAATTTTGATAACGGACGAATTGATTTTGTTTCAGCAAATCCAATGGTTGATAGCCAAATTGGTAATAACCTGGGTTGGAATTTTGCCAATTTGCAGCCTTTTGAAACCCGTACGATTAATGTGGTGCTGAACATCAATTCTTCCGTCGAGGTTCCACCAGTTGCGGGCGGAGATGTTTTACAATATATGGCTTCAGTTGTCGCAGGCAATGATGAAACACCGGCTGACAATATATCCGACTTTTATCAAACCGTTGTCAATTCCTTCGATCCCAACGACAAAACCTGCCTCGAAGGCGCAACGATTACTCCCGAAATGGTTGGCAAAGAAATACATTATATGATCCGTTTCGAAAATACCGGAACAGCCAATGCGGAGAACATTGTGATAAAAGACATGATTGACACTGCGAAATTTGATATCAGTTCCTTAATGCCAATCGATGGTAGTCATCCGTTTGTGACGAGAATTAATGGGAATAAAGTAGAATTTATTTTCCAAAACATCAACTTACCGTTTGACAATGCGAATAATGACGGCTATGTCGCGTTTAAAATCAAGACGAAACCAACATTGGTTCTAGGAAATACTTTTAGCAACACCGCAAGTATTTACTTCGATTATAATGCGCCGATTGTTACGAATACTGCAACCACAACGATTGCCGCTTTAGCAAAACAAGATTTTGAGTTTAAAAATTATTTCAGAATCTATCCAAATCCTGCTGATGCGGTTTTGAATATAGATTCGAAAAAACAAATAGCCGTTTCTTCGATAAGCATTTACAATACGCTGGGACAATTGGTAATTGTGGTTCCAAATGCAGAGAACGTCGCCACCGTGGATGTTTCAAGTTTAAGAAGTGGAAATTACTTCCTTAAAATAATATCTGACAAAGGAACTTCAAGCACAAAATTTATAAAGAACTAAAACTTG
>JACMOK010000053.1 GCA_014378065.1 Flavobacterium sp. | reverse complement strand
GGCTGACCCCCGTTATTCGTAATTCTAACACCAGCGGCTTTACCCGATAACAATTGATCTACCGAGACTATTGCGCCTTTGTTAAAATCCTTCGCGGTAATTAAAGCTACCGATCCAGTGGCGTCTTTTTTCTTTATTGAACCGTATCCAACCTGAACCACGACCTCTTGCAGCTGGTTTGATTCTTCTTCCAGCGCAACCAGAATTTGCGTCTGCGCATCAATATTAATTACGGTATTTTTGTAACCAATGTAAGAAAAGACAATTTTGCTGCCTTTAGCCACCTTCGCCAGTTTAAATTTACCGTCAAAATCAGTTTGTGCACCGTTTGCAGCCCCTTGAATAACCACGTTGACACCAGGAAGTGGTTGTTTTGACATCTTGTCGACAACCGTTCCTTCCAACGTTTGCGAAAGTACTGCAACTGGTAGTAATAGTAATAAAAATAACAACTTTTTGTAAATTGTTTTCATACATTTTGTTTAAGTTAAATTTCGTGTTTTGAGCTTATACTTCTACTTCGAATGTGAAATTTAAGTAAAAATTCCAACAATTTTTATTCGGCCCTGTTAATTATGTTGCGAAAACGTTTTCGTGTTGAAAACTTTCGCAATTACGCATATTTTTAAGGGTTAAATTTCGATTAATAAAAATAAAAATTATCTTTATTCAGAAATTATTATTTACATCTTTATTTGGTATGAAAAGAAAAGTGACATTAAAGCAAATTGCAAAGGAATTAGACGTCTCTATTTCTACCGTATCGAAGTCGCTCAGAGATAGTCCAGAAATAAGCGAGGACACCCGGCAAAAAGTGCAGGCGTTTGCAAAATTATACAACTACAAACCCAATCTCATCGCATTGAGTCTCAAAAATAAAAAGACCAAAACGATCGGTATTATTATTCCAGAGATCGTACATCATTTCTTTGCCACGGTAATCAGCGGAATTGAACATGTGGCGAATGAGAAGGGATACAACGTGATTGTTTGTCTTTCGGATGAATCATTTGATAAAGAAGTACTTAACATGGAAATGTTGGCCAACGGCAGTATCGACGGTTTTATCATGTCCCTCTCTAAAGAAACACAGCTAAAGAAAGATTTTCATCACATAACCGAAGTGATCAACCAAGGAATGCCCGTCGTAATGTTTGACCGAGTTACCAACGATATTTTGTGTGACAAAGTGATTATCGATGACAGTCTAGCGGCGTTCGAAGCGGTTGAAAATTTGATCAATAAAGGATTTAAAAAAATAGCCCTAATCACGACGGTAGATTACGTGAGCGTGGGCAAACTGAGAACAGAAGGTTATCTTAAAGCGTTAAAAAATAACGATGTTACCATAGACAATAATTTAATTATCCGGATTGAAGATATTGACAATTGTGCAGCCCAAATAGAACACCTATTAGCCAATAACGAACTTGATTCCATTTTCGCGGTGAATGAATTGTTTGCCGTAACTGCCATAAAAGCAGCAAATAAATTAAACTTGAAGGTGCCGGACGACATTGCCATCATCGGATTTACTGACGGTATTATCTCCAAATATTCATCTCCAAGTATTACAACCGTAAGCCAAAACGGAATCAAAATGGGAAATAAAGCGGCGCAAATGCTCATTGAACGGCTCGAGTCGGAAGAGGAAGAGGAGGAACATTATAAAACAGAAGTGATTGAAACCCACCTGGTCATTAGAGAATCTACGCCAACGTTGTAATGTGGCCGTAAACTGATTTTCAGCGCAATCGCCTCTGTTGGCTGTGTTGCTTGCAATGTTAAATTCTCAGAAAACATTTTTCGAAAGAAAAAAATTATATATTTACAGAATTATCAAGACTTATACTTTACTTCGAAAATTTAGTAAGTTTTGATAAGCATAGCGCTTATCGTATTCAATTTTTAAATTACGATAATGGAAAAGCGTAGATTAAGTTTCTGGCAAATCTGGAACATGAGTTTTGGATTTTTAGGAATTCAAATGGGTTTTGCGCTGCAAAATTCTAATGTTAGCCGTATATTTCAAACTCTTGGAGCCAACATCGACGACATCCCAATCCTTTGGGTCGCCGCGCCTTTAACTGGCTTAATCATCCAACCAATAATTGGCTATTTTTCAGACCGAACTTGGAACAAATTAGGCAGAAGAAAACCTTACTTTTTGGCGGGCGCCATTCTCGCTTCGGCGGCGTTGTTTATCATGCCCAACTCTCCGGTCTTGTGGTTTGCCGCAGGAATGTTGTGGATCATGGATGCTTCCATCAATGTTTCTATGGAGCCCTTCCGAGCATTCGTAGGAGACAATCTTCCAGAAAATCAACGTACCATGGGGTTTGCAACCCAAAGTTTTTTCATCGGGATCGGCGCCTACGTGGCATCAAAACTTCCTTTGCTTTTAACCCGTCTTGGCGTGGAAAATACAGCCCCTTTGGGCATCATTCCCGACTCGGTAAAATACTCCTTCTATATCGGAGGAATCGCTTTCTTAGTAACAGTCCTGTGGACTGTCATCACGTCAAAAGAATATTCCCCCGATGAAATGGCCGCTTTTGAAAAACACAGCGAAGGAACTTTCAAAAAAGAAAATTATTCACCAGAATGGTACCTCGAAAATGGCAATTCTCATATGAAAAAAGGCCTTCTTTTTTTATTGGTCGGTTTAACTTTTTCATTTGCTGTTTACTATTTTGAGTTAAAGAAAGACTTATATGTATTGTCTCTCGGGTTGATAAGTCTTGGCGGATTAGCCATGTTGATTTCAGGACTGATGCAAAAAGCAAAAAATACCGATAATGGTTTTGTAACCATAATGAACGACTTTCAGTTTATGCCCAAAATCATGAAACAACTCGCTTGGGTACAATTCTTTTCGTGGTTTGCATTATTCTCGATGTGGATCTATACTACTTTAGCAGTAACACAGCATATCTACGGCACTACAGACACAACTTCCGAAGCCTACAATACTGGCGCCAATCAAGTGGGAGAAATGTTTGCCAATTACAACCTAATCGCTGCCATCGCTGCCTTTTTATTGCCCTTGTTGGCCAAAATGACAAGCAGAAAATTCACACACTTTATAGCACTTACGTGCGGAGGTTTAGGTCTAATTTCTATCTATTTTATAAAAGAGCCTACCGTTTTCAATATCGAATGGCTGCCTATGATTGGAATTGGAATTGCTTGGGCCAGCATACTGTCCATTCCCTACGCAATGCTTTCAGGGGCATTGCCCTCCAGTAAAATGGGCTACTACATGGGCGTGTTTAACTTTTTCATCGTGATACCACAGTTGGTTGCGGCTTCTATTTTAGGATTTTTAATATCCAAATTTTTCAACAGCGAACCAATATACGCGTTGCTTATTGGCGGATTTTCGATGATTCTAGCGGGAGTAATTGCGTTGACTATAAACGATAAATCGAAAATTATAATTAATGAATAAAAAAGCTTTTATATTCGACCTTGACGGCGTTATCGTTGATACAGCCAGATATCATTTCTTGGCTTGGCAAAAAATAGCTGGCGAATTGGGCATTGAGTTTACCCCAGAACATAACGAAGAATTAAAAGGAGTTAGCCGCGTTCGTTCTTTAGACATTATATTGGCGTTAGGAAAAATAACGGCTAGTCAAGAAGATAAAAACAAGTGGCTCACCCAGAAAAATGAAGATTATTTGTCGTATCTCGTCGGTATGAATTTTAGCGAAATTTTACCCGGGGTTTTGCCTGTTTTGCAATTTTTGAAAGAAAAAAACCAACCCATCGCGCTAGGTTCTGCCAGTAAAAATGCCAGACCCATACTCGAAAAAACCGGAATTCTTAGTTACTTCGATGCTGTCGTGGATGGAAATGATGTCAGCAATGCCAAGCCCGATCCCGAAGTATTTCTTCAGGCAGCCAAATTGTTAAAAATGACATACGAGAACGCTATCGTTTTTGAGGATTCTGTTGCCGGAATTCAAGCAGCCAATACCGCTAAAATGACCAGTGTTGGCATCGGAGATGAAAATATTTTATACGAAGCCCGATATATTTTTAAAGATTTTACCTATATGGATACAAGTTTTCTTGAAGCGATGATTAAAAATTAAAATGTAACGGATAAAATCACCACTGATTTTAAAATGTCAATTAAATTGAAAACAATTAAATTAAAAAAATGAACCAAGATTATATCAAACCAGACCATTGGTCCATCATTGAAGAAGGCTTTGATGCAGAAAAAGTAAAATCGTCAGAAAGTCTTTTTAGCATTGGGAATGGTGCCATGGGACAACGCGCTAATTTTGAGGAGAATTACACCGGACCTACTTTTCAAGGAAGTTATATCGCTGGAATCTATTATCCCGACAAAACCAAAGTAGGATGGTGGAAAAACGGTTATCCCGAATATTTTGCCAAAGTACTCAATGCGCCGAATTGGATCGGCATAGCAATCAAAATCAACGAAGAAGTTTTAGATTTAAATACGTGTTCAGAAATTAAGAATTTTCGCCGGGAACTTAACATGAAAGAGGGATGGTATCATCGTTCTTTTGAAGCAACGCTACAAGATGGAACCCAAATAGCTGTCAATGTACGCCGTTTTCTTTCCCTGAATTTAGACGAGGTGGGCGTGATCAATTATGAAATTATCCCATTAAACCGTGACTCAAAAATAGTGTACCAGCCTTACGTAGATGCTGGCATCACAAATGAAGATGCCAATTGGGAAGAAAAATTTTGGGAACCTCTAGATGTAAATCATGCCGGAAATGAAGCTTTTGTCACCGCACGTACCTTCAAAACCCATTTTGTTGCCACCACTTTTATGCAGAATAAGTTGTTGCTTGATGGCCAAGACCTCGATCTACAGCCAGAAAATATAACGGCCAGCAAAGAAAAAGTGCAATTTACTTATCTTGTTGAAGTTCGCAAAGGGCAAAAATCATCAATTCAAAAAATAGGTGGCTACACTGTTTCCTTAAATCACAATAATACGCAAATCGCTGCCCAAGATGCTGTCAAGGCAGCCGCAGCACAAGGATATGCGCAACTGCTATCAAATCAAAAAACCAGTTGGGCAAAAATCTGGGAGATGTCTGATATTACTATTGAAGGCGATGTCAAAGCGCAACAAGGCATTCGCTTCAATATTTTTCAGCTCAATCAAACTTATTTGGGAAAAGATTCTAGGCTTAATATTGGCCCCAAAGGTTTTACTGGTGAAAAATACGGCGGCTCCACTTATTGGGACACCGAGGCTTATTGCATTCCTTTTTACATGGCAACCAAAGACCAACAAGTAGCCCGAAACTTACTCACTTATCGCTACAATCAATTAGACAAAGCGATCGAAAATGCGACGAAATTAGGATTCAATAACGGCGCTGCACTCTATCCCATGGTCACCATGAATGGAGAAGAATGCCATAACGAGTGGGAAATCACGTTTGAAGAAATTCATCGAAATGGTGCAATCGCTTTTGCTATTTTCAATTATTACCGCTTCACGGGAGATTACACTTACATACCAGAAAAAGGTCTTGAAGTATTAATCGGAATCGCGCGGTTCTGGCATCAAAGGGCCAATTATTCAACAAATTTAAACCAATACGTTATTCTAGGCGTAACTGGTCCGAATGAATACGAAAACAACGTCAATAATAATTTTTATACAAATTATATCGCAAAATGGTGCCTCGACTATACCTATGCGCAGATTCAAAAGGTATCGCTAGAATATCCTTCCGACCACAAACGGATTACAGAAAAAGTAAACTTGACCGATGCAGAATTGCAATTGTGGCAAAAGGTCGCCGATCACATGTATTTTCCTTTCTCGGAAGAGCATAACGTCTTTTTGCAGCAGGATGGATTTTTAGACAAAGATTTGGTGCGTGTAGCAGACTTAGACCGAAACCACAGACCGATAAATCAGAAATGGTCATGGGATAGAATTCTTCGCTCGCCCTACATCAAACAAGCTGACGTACTGCAGGGATTTTATTTCTTTGAAGACCATTTTTCAAAAGACGAACTCAAACGCAATTTCGAATTCTACGAATCTTTTACGGTTCACGAAAGTTCGCTTTCTCCTTGCGTGCATTCCATTCAAGCGGCTGCTCTAGACAAAATGGATATGGCTTATACCTTTTATTTAAGGACCTCACGTTTGGACTTGGATGATTACAATAAAGAAGTGGAAGAAGGCTGTCACATTACCTCGATGGCAGGAACTTGGATGAGCATCGTAGAAGGTTTTGGCGGTATGCGTGTAAAAAATGACGCGCTTCATTTTACCCCTAAAATTCCAAAAGAATGGCAAGGCTATTCATTTAAAATCAATTTTAGAAATCAAATTTTAAAAGTAGCGGTGCATCAAAACGAAACCAAATTTTCTATAGACGGCGATAAAGACCTGACTATTTTTGTTAATGGTGTGGCCATTGTAGTGGAAAACAACAGTTTTGTAACCGTTTAAATAATCCCAATACCCTTTTAGCGTTTTAATTCTGTAAGGGGTTTTTAATACTATAAATGAAAAAAACACTTTTACTTTTTTTGGTTTCCATTTCTCTATCCGCACAGGTCGATAAGATTGAGCCGCCTTTCTGGTATGCCGGAATGCAAAACCCTACGTTGCAAATTATGTTTTATGGCAAAAATATTGCGCAACACGAGGTAACAGTTTCCAAAAAAATAGTGATCACCAACGTTCAAAAAACAGAAAATCCGAACTATCTTTTTGTAACCATTGACATAAAAAACAGTCCCGCGCAAGAAATCGAATTCTCGTTTTCAAAAAATAATAAAGTCGCTTTTATCCAAAAATACGTCCTTAGGCAACGCAGAAACAATTCGGCTTTGCGCAAGGGTTATGACGCCTCAGATATGATATACTTGGTGATGTCAGACCGATTTTCGAATGGAAATCCAAACAATGACAGCCAGGCCAGCGTTACCGAAAAGGGCGATCGAAATAATCCCGGCGGAAGACATGGCGGTGACATCGAAGGCATGATTAAAAATTTAGATTACTTAAAAGAGTTGGGCGCCACCGCACTGTGGCCGACCCCACTTTGTGAAGACAACGACAGCCGCTATTCGTATCATACCTACGGACAATCAGATGTCTACAAAATTGATCCGCGCTTTGGAACCAACGAAGATTATGTGCGCTTGTCTTCCGAATTGCACCAACGCAAGATGAAACTGATTATGGACTATGTAACCAACCATTGGGGAGCCGAACATTGGATGTATAAAGATCTACCCAGTTACGATTGGATTCACCAATTTCCGGGCTATTCGCAATCCAATTACAGAATGTCAACACAATTTGATCCCAATGCCTCTGAAATAGATACCAAAAATTGTCTGGATGGCTGGTTTGTCAAATCGATGCCCGATTTAAACCAATCCAATCCATTACTGCTGAACTATTTGATTCAAAATGCAATCTGGTGGATCGAATATGCCGATCTTGATGGATTTCGCGTAGACACCTATTCTTACAATGACAAAGTCGGAATCGCCAAATGGACAAAAGCAATTACCGATGAATATCCCTACTTTAATATCGTGGGCGAAGTCTGGATGCACAACCAAGCCGAAATGGCCTATTGGCAAAAAGACAGTAAACTTGGCGCGATACAACACTACAATTCTTACCTGCCCAGTGTGATGGATTTTACCTTGCACGATGCTTTGGAAAAGGTGTTCGACGAAGACGAATCTGCCTGGGACAAAGGAATGATAAAAGTATATAACAACTTTACCAATGATTTTCTCTATCCGAATCCCAACAACATCATGACCTTTGTTGAAAATCACGATACCAATCGTTTCAACGAAATTTACAAAAATGATTTCAAAAAATACCAGATGGCAATGGCTTTAATAGCTACGGTTCGTGGTATTCCGCAACTGTATTACGGTTCAGAAATTGGAATGAATGGCGACAAAAGCAAAGGAGATGCAGCGATTCGTAAAGATTTCCCCGGCGGATGGAACGGCGACTCCAATAACGCTTTTTTGAAATCGGGACGAACAACGGAACAAGAAAAATATTTTGATTTTACTTCCAAATTATTCACCTGGAGAAAAACCAATCCGGCGGTGCATTTCGGAAAAATGAAGCATTATATTCCGGAGAACAATGTCTATGTATATTTCCGATATACCGACTCGGCATCGGTGATGGTTATTTTAAACAACAGTGCCAAACCGCAAACCATAAAAACCGATCGCTTTGCAGAAAGCATCCAAAATTATAAAACCGGTGCGGATATTTTTACCCAGCAACCTATTGATTTGAAACAAGACGTTACCCTAAAAAGTAAAGCGGTCTTGATTTTGGAATTGAAATAAAACCTGCTGAAAACCATCTAAGTTTCAAAAAACAACCTATGAGAAATCTTTTAATATTGCTCTTGATTACCAGTTTGGCTGTTGCTCAGAATGCAAACAGAAAATTTGAAAACTTTAAAGAAAACAACAATATCTTAGAGATCAAAACATCAGAGGGATTGTATCTTATCGAGGCTTATTCTGAAAAAATTATAGCTACTTCGTTCCTTCCCAATGGCGAAACTTACAATCCAAATTCGCATGCAGTCGTTTCATTTCCGAAAAAGGGAATTTCCAAAGTCACCGAAAATGCAACTACAATCACCTTATCAACCATCGGAATGGTTGTTTCTATCCAAAAATCGCCTTTCCAAATCGCCTATTCATATCATGCCAAACCTTTGCTTTCGGAAAAAAATGGCTATACCAAAAAAGATTCAACCGAGGTTTTAGATTTTAACCTCGATCCCACAGAAGTATTATATGGCGGCGGAGCAAGAGCTTTGGGCATGAATCGCCGTGGCCACCGACTCCAATTGTACAATCGGGCCCAATATGGTTATGAAACCAAAGCCGAACTGATGAATTTCACGCTGCCCATTGTCATGTCTTCCAAACTATATGCTGTTCATTTTGATAATGCCGCCATTGGTTATCTTGATTTAGACAGTAAAAAAGACAATACTTTGGCCTACGAAACCATTTCGGGAAGAAAAACCTATCAGGTTATTGCGGGCGACAACTGGACCGATTTGGTTTCAAATTACACAGAGTTAACAGGGAAGCAACCTTTGCCAGCCTTGTGGACCTTAGGCAATTTCTCTAGCCGATTTGGCTACCATTCTCAAGAAGAAGTGGAGAAAACCATCAAAAAATTTGAAGACGACAAAATTCCCGTGGATGCGATCATTCTCGATTTGTATTGGTTTGGAAAAACCATTCAAGGTACGATGGGCAATTTGGATTGGGACAAGGAGGCGTTTCCCAACCCAACAAAAATGATTTCAGATTTAAATAACAAAGGTGTCAAAACCATTTTAATTACAGAGCCTTTCGTGCTGACCACTTCGAGCAAATGGCAGGAAGCCGTTGATAAGAAAGTTTTGGCTACTGACAAATTGGGAAATCCATTTAAGTATGATTTTTATTTCGGAAATACCGGCATAATTGACCTTTTCAAACCTGAGGGAAAAGAGTGGTTTTGGAATATTTACAAAAAGTTAATCCAACAAGGCGTTGGCGGTTGGTGGGGCGATTTGGGCGAACCTGAAGTTTTTCCTTCCAAAGCCAATACTGCCGCCGGAAAAGCCGATGAAGTTCACAATATTTACGGCCATCATTGGGCGAAGATGGTTGCTGAAGGCTATCAGAAAGACTTTCCAAACCAACGTCCTTTTATCTTAATGCGTTCGGGTTATTCTGGGTCGCAGCGTTTTGGCATGATTCCGTGGTCGGGAGATGTAAGTCGCAGCTGGGGCGGTTTGCAGTCGCAACCAGAAATTGCATTGCAAATGGGGATGCAAGGTATCGGGTACATGCATTCGGACTTGGGCGGATTTGCAGGAGATTATTTTGATAACGAATTGTATATCCGTTGGTTGCAATACGGCGTTTTTCAGCCCATTTTCCGTCCCCATGCGCAAGAAGATGTGGCATCAGAGCCCGTTTACAAAGACATTCTTACCAAAGCAAAGGCAAAAAAACAAGTTGAATTGCGGTATCAATTATTACCTTACAACTACACGCTGGCGTTCGAAAATAACCAAAAAGGAATTCCCTTGATGCGCCCGCTATTGTTCGAAGAACCAACCAATGAAAAATTGCTTATAGTTTGCGATACTTACTTATGGGGAAATGATTTTTTGATCACACCGATTACAAAGCCAGGTCTCACTTCTGTTCCAATCTATTTTCCCAAAAACAACAATTGGTTTGATTTTTATTCGGATAAAAAAATTGAAGGTGGTACGACTTCAACAGTAATGGTTGTGGAAGATCATATTCCGGTTTTCGTGCGCGGTGGTGCTTTTATCCCCAGAATCAAAACCATACAAAATACGCTGCAATATTCATTGGCTACTTTTGACCTTCATTTCTACTTTGATGCGAAAACAATCAATAGTTCGGGAAAACTCTACAATGACAATGGCACGACGCCGAATGCTTTTGAAAAAGGGGCTTACGAATTATTGCATTTTAACAGCAATGTCAACAATAAACAATTGACTTTAAAATTAAGTAATGAAGTTGGTAAAAACTTTCTCGCTACCGACAAAAGTGTTTCCCTGCTGATACACAACCTCAAATCAAAAATACTTAAGGTGACGGTCAATGGAAAGAATGTTCCGTTCAAAATCAATAAATCAAATCTCGAAATTCCAATTTCTTGGAAAAAAGAAACACCACAAGAAATTAAAATCCAATTTTAAATGAAAAAATATTTAACCTTAATTGTATTGACTTTGCTTTTTATTTCAACCTGTTCCGAAGCGCAAACCAAAAAGAAACCAACCCATAAAGCAGTCAAAGCCCATTTCATTTGGGAAGGAGCAAACTTATATTTTTTGATGACCGATCGTTTTTACAATGGGGATCTCTCAAAAGATGTGACTTTCGGTCGCGACAAACCTGCCGGAAAACTTCGTGGTTTTGAAGGCGGCGACCTTCGTGGGATCATTCAAAAATTGGACGAAGGTTATTTTGACCAACTTGGTGTGAATGCCATTTGGTTTACGCCGGTAGTTGAGCAAATTCATGATGGCGTTGACGAAGGCACGGGTCTATCTTACGGATTTCATGGGTATTGGACTAGGGATTGGACGAGTTTGGATCCGAACTTCGGAACCAAAAAAGATTTGGCAGAATTGGTTTCAAAAGCGCATGCCAAAGGAATTCGCATCGTTTTAGATGGCGTCATCAATCACACGGGTCCGGTAACCGTAATGGATACAGTTTGGCCAGAAGCTTGGGTTCGCACAGGCCCGCAATGCGATTACAAGAATTTCAAAAACACAACCGAATGTACCTTGGTTGCCAATCTTCCAGACGTCAAAACAGAAAGCAACGCGAATGTGGCACTGCCTCCTTTTTTAATTGAAAAATGGAAAGCCGAAGGACGCTATGAC
The DNA here is from genome assembly GCA_014378065.1 of Flavobacterium sp. Classification (GTDB taxonomy): domain Bacteria; phylum Bacteroidota; class Bacteroidia; order Flavobacteriales; family Flavobacteriaceae; genus Flavobacterium. The sequence continues at coordinate 12,036 of JACMOK010000053.1, read as the reverse complement.
AAAGAAGTCGCTTCGTTGGAGGCATTTTTTAAAAGAACGGGATATCCCAGGGCACCGAGATACTACATCATCAAATGGCTGACCGATTACATCACCGAATTTGGGATTGACGGTTACCGCGCTGATACCGTCAAGCATACTGATGAATCGGTATGGTATGATTTTAAAACAGAATGTGAGTATTCTTTTGCGACATGGAAGAAAAACAATCCGTCGAAAGTATTAGACAACAATACATTCTATACGATTGCCGAAGTTTACAACTATGGGATTTCTGGCGGACAAATGTTTGATTTTGGGGACAAAAAAGTAAATTATTTTGAACATGGTTTCAACAGCATGATCAATTTTGAGTTTAAATGGGATGCGAAGAGGGACTACGAGTTTCTATTTTCAAAATATTCTGACAAACTCAACAAGGAGTTGAAAGGATATAGTGTGCTGAATTATTTGTCTTCTCACGATGACGGTCAGCCTTTCGACGCTAAAAGAGAAAAAAGCATCGAAAGTGCTACTAAATTATTGCTTTCTCCAGGTGTTTCACAAATTTACTACGGAGATGAAACGGCTCGGTCATTAGTGGTCCCCGATACGCAAGGCGATGCAACGTTGCGGTCTTTTATGAATTGGGAGGAAATCAAATCCAATCCGGCAACGCAGAAAACATTGCTGCATTGGCAAAAACTAGGAAGGTTCAGAAAAAGTCATCCTTCAGTAGGTGCAGGCGTTCATCAAGAACTTTCGACAAGTCCTTATGTTTTCAGCCGAACTTTTACCAAAGGCGACTTCACCGATAAAGTAGTGATAGGCTTGGATCTTCAGAAAGGCAAGAAAAAAATCACCATTGGTGCCATTTTTAAAAACGGAACTAAATTGAAAGATGCTTACTCAGGCAAACAAGTTAAAGTGATTTCGGGAAAAGTTACTCTTGATACTGAATTTGACATAGTATTATTGGAATTGAATTAGTCATAAAAATAATTTTCATCAAACGTCTTTAGAAATGAAGGCGTTTTTTTAGTTTTACACGATGGCAAAAGTCTTAAAAATCGGACATCGCGGCGCTAAAGGACTGGCGGCGGAAAACACGTTGGCTTCGTTTCAAAAAGCGCTAGATTGGAAAGTTGATGGTATCGAACTCGATGTACATTTGAGTTTGGATGGCCAGATTGTTGTCATGCATGATGAAACAATTGACCGCACCACCAACGGCGTCGGAGCGATAAATGCCTTATCTTTGTCCGAATTGAAAGCGTTTCGAATCGAGCAGCAACATCAAATCCCAACTTTAGCGGAAGTTTTTGATTTGATCCATCGCCGGGTTTTTATCAATATCGAACTCAAAGGAGAAGGCACCGCCCAACCCGTAGTGGCATTAATTAAAAATTATGTTTTAGAAAAAAGCTGGACGTACCACGATTTTATTGTTTCTAGTTTTGATTGGAATGCCCTAAAGGAATTGAAGCGACTCGATCCGAAAATCCGCATCGGGGTTTTAACCTCAACCGATTTGGATTTGGCTGCTGATTTTGGCGAATTTATTGACGCTTATGCGATTCATCCTTACTTTCATTTGTTGACAAAAGAGAATACTCGGATATTACAAGAAAAGGGATTTAAAATTTTCGCCTGGACCGTCAACGAAGTGGAAGACATTCAAAAAATAAAATCGTTTAAAACAAACGGCATCATGACGGATTTTCCCAATAAAATATGAATCAAAATTTTGACATTATTATTGTAGGTGGTGGCGCGGCAGGTTTTTTTACGGCAATTAATCTAGTCGAAAAGCAACCCAAACTTAAAGTGGCTATTCTTGAACGAGGCAAAGAAGTACTGACCAAAGTTCGGATTTCTGGTGGCGGAAGATGCAACGTCACCCATGCTTGCTTTGAACCCAACGAACTGGTGAAATTCTATCCAAGAGGCGAAAAAGAATTGCGGGGCCCGTTCCATCAATTTGCAGCCCGAGAGACCATAGAATGGTTTGCCCAACGCGGCGTTGCATTAAAAATAGAATCCGACGGAAGGATGTTTCCGGTTTCGAATGCCTCGCAAACAATCATTGATTGCTTTTTAGCGGCAACCCAAAAATTAGGAATTGCGATCTTGACCGGACAAAGCGTGCAGTCGATCTTCAAGAAGGAGAATTTCTGGAAAATCGAAACCCAAAACGAAAATTATCTTGCCGAAAAACTCATCCTCGCTACCGGATCCAATCCAAAAATCTGGGAACTGTTGCAGACTTTGGGTCATTCTGTTGTCGCACCTGTTCCGTCGCTGTTTACCTTTAATACCAAAGATTCCAGAATCAAAGATCTGCCTGGGGTTTCTGCACTGGTTTCGGTAAAAGTAAAAGACACAAAATTGCAAGCTACAGGTCCGTTATTAATTACACATTGGGGCATGAGCGGCCCTGCAATTTTAAAATTATCGGCTTGGGGTGCCCGAATTTTATTCGAGAAAAACTATCAGTTTACGATTGTTGTAAATTGGCTAAAGGATACTGATACGGCAGATGCGGAGCAACTTTTAAAATTAATAAAACAAGAACAGGCGAAAAAAGCCGTTTCAAAAAAATCCCCTTTTGATTTCCCCAACCGCTTGTGGGAAAGCTTGGTCTTTGCTTCCGGAATTGAAAGCGAAATTAAATGGGCCGATTTGTCCAAAGTACAGTTGCAAAATTTGTCGAATCAATTGACCAACGGAAGTTTTCAAGTCAATGGGAAAAGTACTTTTAAAGAAGAATTTGTGACGGCTGGCGGCGTTGATTTAAAAGAAATCAATTTTAAAACCATGCAAAGCAAATTACATGAAAATCTTTATTTTGCCGGAGAAATCGTCAACATAGATGCGATAACCGGTGGGTTTAATTTTCAAAATGCCTGGACCAGTGGATTTATAGTAGCCCAATCCATCACTTCTTAATTTAACGGTTCAACCACCAAATACTGCCGTTTAACACGGCGGCGAAACTCACCCAAAGTAAATACGGCACGAATAAATAGCCTGCTATTTTATCTATCTTTCCAAATTTGACATAAGTTTCGTAAATCATCAACCACAACAAGACAATTTCAATCATCGCAAGCAAAGGGTTTTTCAATCCGAAAAACAACAACGACCACAAAGCATTTAATACCAATTGTATTATAAAAAACAGCAGGGCTTTGCGAACCGCTTCTTTTTCAACATCAATCCGGCTCCAAACCAATCCTGCGGCAATACCCATCATAATATACAGCAAACTCCACACTGGAGCAAACAACCAGGCGGGCGGATTAAAACTCGGTTTTACCAAAGTAGGAAACCAGGTTTGCACACTCGATCGCGTTACAATTCCGGACAAATAACCAACGGCGACACAGGTCAAAACAAAAATGAATATTTTGAGGTATTTGTTCATGGGATTTACAATTTAATGTAGTCAAATTTACTTAAAACTTTCTAATGATAAACCGAAGAAACAAATCAACCAAAAAAAGTATCTTTGTCGAAATTTAGCTGTGCTATGAGTACCACCAACGATTTTATATTTTTTTCTGCTTCCGACACTGTTGCCAATGGAAGTTTTACCTGTAGCGCCCCGAGCAACATCGCACTCGTAAAATATTGGGGCAAAAAAGAAAATCAAATTCCCGCGAACCCTTCGGTCAGTTTCACCTTAACGGACTGTAAAACTATTACAACGCTCATTTTTACCAAAAAAAAGGATCAAAATAACTTTTCTTTTGAATTGCTTTTTGAAGGCCAACCCAAACCCGATTTTAATCCAAAAATTCAGAAATTTTTAGAGCGAATCTTGCCATATTGTCCATTTTTAAACTGGTATCATTTTTCGATTGCCACCCAAAATACATTTCCGCACAGTTCTGGAATAGCTTCTTCGGCCTCCGGAATGGCAGCCTTAGCGCTGACTATTATGAGTTTGGAAAAAGTTTTAAATCCTTCCATTTCGGATGAGCATTTTTATAAAAAAGCTTCCTTTTTGGCACGATTGGGATCTGGCAGCGCCTGCAGAAGCATAAAGGGTAGTGTGGTAGTTTGGGGGGAACAAGCGGATATGGAAAACAGTTCGGATTTATATGGCGTGGCATTTCCGACGAAAATTCACGAACATTTTAATAATTACCAGGATACCATTTTACTAGTTGACCAAGGCGAAAAACAAGTTTCAAGCACCGTCGGACATGATTTAATGCACCAGCATCCTTTCGCCACGCAACGATTTGAACAAGCCCGCCACCATCTCTCTGCAATGAAATCTGTTTTAGAGACCGGAAATCTGGTAGAATTTATTAAAATTGTTGAAAGCGAGGCCTTGACCTTGCATGCAATGATGCTGACTTCGATGCCTTATTTTATTTTAATGAAACCCAACACCTTAGAAATTATCCAGAAAATCTGGAAATTCAGAAATGAAACCCAATTACCACTTTGCTTCACCCTTGATGCCGGCGCAAACGTGCATGTTTTGTATCCCGAAAACGTTCGCGTTAAAGTTTTACAGTTTATTCAGGATGAATTAGTTGGCTATTGTCAAAATGGTCAGTATATTTGTGATCAAATTGGAACAGGCAGTCAAATTATTTTGGAGAATTGATTTTATTATTACCCTATTCCATTAAAATTCATCCGTTTGCGTTGTCAGAATAATACCACTATCAAAAATGAAAGGACCTTTATTTTACTCTAAAATATTACTCTTCGGTGAATATGGTATCATCCAAGATTCAAAAGGCTTATCTATTCCCTATAATTTTTACAACGGCGCGCTCAAATCGGATGGAAATGTTTCTAAAGAAGCCATTCGATCCAATGACAATTTGAAACGTTTTGTTGCCTATTTAGAAAGTTTGCAACACGAACAACCACAGCTGGTCGCCTTCGATCTGACTTCCTTAAAAAAAGAAGTAGAAAACGGACTCTATTTTGATTCAAGTATTCCGCAAGGTTATGGTGTTGGAAGTAGTGGTGCTTTAGTAGCGGCAATTTATGACAAATATGCCTATAACAAAATAACCGTTTTAGAGAATTTAACACGAGAGAAACTACTCCAACTCAAAACAATTTTTGCCCAGATGGAAAGTTTTTTCCATGGAAAAAGTTCCGGCCTTGATCCTTTAAACAGTTATCTGAGCATTCCTATTTTAATCAATTCCAAAGACAATATCGAAGCCACGGGCATTCCAACCCAAAGCTTCAATGGCAAAGGCGCTGTATTTCTGCTTGATTCAGGGATTGTAGGTGAAACTGCTCCGATGGTCCATCTTTTTATGGAAAACCTCAAAGACAAAGGCTTCCGTACCATGCTTAAAAACCAATTCGTAAAATATACAGATGCCTGTGTCGAAAATTTCCTTGGTGGCGACATGAAGTCATTGTTTTCCAATACCAAAAAATTATCTAAAGTAGTTTTGAATAATTTTAAACCGATGATTCCGGAACAATTTCACGGACTTTGGCAAAAAGGGATAGACACCAACGATTACTATTTAAAATTATGTGGTTCTGGCGGCGGCGGCTACATCCTCGGCTTCACAGAAGACCTCGAAAAAGCTAAAAGATCTTTAAAAGATTATAAGCTGGAAGTGGTCTACCAGTTCTAAATCCAAAACCAATCTCTTTTTTTTGATGCTAAGCCGGAAAAACAAATTGCTACTCTTAAAAATTGTCAGTTTGTTTTCTGTAGTCCGAGGCTATAATATCCCGATCATTGCTCTTGCCCAATATCTTTCGGCCATTTTTATTCTCGCCCCGCAAAAGGGAGCCTTAAACATTCTGCTTGATTTTAACCTGTTTATTTTAGTACTGGCCTCGAGTTTGACTATTGCTTCGGGCTACATCATCAACAATTTTTACGACAGCAAAAAAGATTTGATCAATCGCCCAAACAAATCTATGTTAGACCGATTGGTGCGACAAGAAACCAAATTACAAGTTTATTTTGGACTTAATTTTTTTGCCACCCTTATCTCCTTTATTGTTTCCTTCCGCGCCTTGGTGTTCTTTTCTGTCTATATATTTTTAATTTGGTTCTATTCTCACAAAATAAAAAAATACCCAATCATCGGAAATCTTATGGCCGCTTTCCTAGCCGTACTGCCGTTTTTTTGCATACTCCTGTATTATAAAAATTTTTACGAAGTGATTTTCTTCCATGCTTCGTTTTTGTATCTGTTGTTGCTGATTCGCGAAATGATCAAAGATCTTGAAAATATCAAAGGCGATTTGGCCACCAATTACCAGACTATTCCGATTGTATACGGAGAAACCACCTCCAAAAAAATCATCTCCCTTTTATTGCTGCTCACTATCATTCCGGTGTATTTTCTAATCGATATTTTTGATGTGGGCTACATGGACATCTATTTCTATGCTGGTTTTATAATCATGATTTTCTTCGCGCTGCGCTTGTGGAAATCCGACAGCAAACCCCAATTTATCCTGTTACACAACATCCTTAAATTTCTAATTGTGGCCGGAGTGTTCTGTATCGTACTAATCAATCCGACGGTTTTGTGGCACGGAAAAAAATTGTTGTCATTGTTATAAAATTTATTAGGAGCTGTTTCCTGCTTTGCGCTGCAATCTTTTTATTAAAAAATAAAAAGGATTTCCACTTCTATCAGGGCTATGAAATCTTCCAAACACCAACCCCCAACTATAAAGTTAAAAACCTATCTTTGCACCGAAAAGGCGAAAAGCCGAAGAATGAAGTAAATTACAGCATGATGATGAATAACAAGGAAGGCAATAACAAGCGAAGCGGCGCTAAACCAAGCAGTTCAAGACCGAGTTCGAACAAGCCGAAACCTGCTATGGCCAAGCGCGCGCAAGGACCGAAAAAAGCAAAACCAACGCCCAAAGCGGTCGAAAAGGTTTCTGACAAACCAGAGAAAAAACCGAATCAGGCACCCAAACGGCCAAAAGTAGCCGATGAAATCCGACTCAACAAATACATTTCCAATTCAGGTATCTGTTCCCGTCGTGACGCCGATATTTACATTCAATCCGGGAATGTAAAAGTCAATGGTATTCCCGTTGTCGAAATGGGCTATATGGTCAAACCGGGCGATGTTGTGAATTTTGACGGCGCCCTTTTAACTCCCGAAAAGAAAGAATACATCTTACTCAACAAACCCAAAAACTTTACCACAGCGCTAGATGAAGGTCAGGAAAACCGCAATGTATTAGAATTGGTTAAAGGGTCGACCAACTCAAAAATTGCTGCAGTTGGCCGAATGGATAAAAATACCACCGGATTATTGTTGTTTACCAATGATACCGACATGATTCGTAAATTTAGTTTACCAAACCAGAAATCGTCTAAAATTTACCAGGTTTCTCTCGATAAAAACCTCAAATATGAAGACCTCGAAAAAATTGCCGGTGGTGTAACCCTCGACGGTCATCGTCTGGCAATTGAAGAAATCAGCTACATCGAAAACGAACCCAAAACAGAAATCGGATTGAAGTTGCGTACCGCCAATGTAAAAGTAGTGCGAGCTATTTTTGAACTTTTTAAATACGATGTGTTGCGCATTGACCGTGTCGCCTTTGCCGGATTGACCAAAAAGAATTTGCCTCGAGGTAATTGGCGTATGTTAACCGAACAAGAAATCATCAATTTGAAGAATGTTTAAGCGTTGGCTGTTATAATTTAAAAACACAAAGAGTTCCTGCATCATCGCGGGAATTTTCTTTTCAAAAAATATAAAATGAGTTCCCAAAAAAATTTATCGATTGCTCACAAATGGTTTGAAGCATTCAACAATCATAATTTAGAGCAGCTTTTGTCTTTGTATGACAACGATGCAGAACATTTTAGTCCCAAATTAAAAATTAAAAAACCCGAAACGTTAGGCTTGGTCAAAGGCCGGCAAGCACTTCACGATTGGTGGCAGGAGGCTTTTGAACGATTGCCTACCTTAAATTACAAAGTCACTTCCTTAACTGCAAACACCGACAGGGTGTTTATGGAATACTTGCGAACTGTAGCCAATGAAAACGAGATGTTGGTTGCAGAAGTTTTAGAAATTAAAGACGAAAAAATTGTCTTTTCTAGGGTCTACCATGGATAAGCATTTCCTTTTCATTTCTGTTACAGTTAAAATGGCGAGAAATAAAAGGGGATGTTTTTTAAAACAAAAAATGCAAATTCTAAAAAATCTAGAACTTGCGTTTTTATTTTGTGCGGGTAATAGGACTCGAACCTACACGCCTTGCGGCACCAGATCCTAAGTCTGGCATGTCTACCAATTTCACCATACCCGCATATTAACCTCACCAGATTCTCTGTGAAGATGCACGGTGCATTACCGTTTGTGGGTGCAAATATAAACATATCTTCTAACTTTCAAAGCAAATTATTCAAAAATAATACTGCAGTTTTTTGTACTTTTGAAACAGTAAAACTTAAATTAAATGGACAATATTAAATCTTACATACAACACAACCGAGACCGATTCCTTGATGAACTCATCGCATTGTTAAAAATACCTTCAGTAAGCGCTGATCCTGCTTATGCCAAAGATATTACTGACATGGCCAATGCCGTAAAAATGAGCCTTGAAAAAGCAGGTTGCGATCTGGTCGAAATTTGCGAAACTCCCGGTTATCCTATTGTATACGGCGAGAAAATTATCGACAAAAAGTTACCGACCATTTTGGTTTATGGACATTATGATGTGCAGCCTCCCGATCCAATCGATTTATGGACTTCTCCGCCGTTCGAACCGATAATCAAGAAAACAGAAATCCATCCCGAAGGCGCCATTTTCGCTCGCGGTTCCTGCGACGACAAAGGACAAATGTACATGCATGTCAAAGCCTTAGAATATATGGTACAATCCGATACGCTGCCCTGCAATGTCAAATTCATGATCGAAGGCGAAGAAGAAGTCGGATCTAAAAGTTTGAGTTGGTTTGTTGAACGCAATCAGGAAAAGCTTAAAAACGACGTGATTTTGATTTCGGATACCGGAATGATTTCCAACCAACAACCTTCAATTACTACGGGATTAAGAGGATTGAGCTACGTTGAAGTTGAAGTTACTGGCGCCAACCGCGACTTGCACTCGGGTTTATATGGTGGTGCGGTGGCCAATCCAATTAACGTATTGGCTAAAATGATTGCCTCGCTTCACGACGAAAACAACCACATTACAATTCCGGGCTTCTACGATAATGTGCAGGATTTGACAATGGAGGAAAGAGCAGAAATGGCCAAAGCACCTTTTGATCTAGATGCCTACATAAAAGCACTCGATCTCAATGATGTCTATGGCGAGAAAGGCTATGTGACCAACGAACGCAATGCTATCCGACCCACATTAGACGTCAACGGCATTTGGGGCGGTTACACCGGAGAAGGCGCCAAAACCGTGATTGCTAGTAAGGCATTTGCAAAAATCTCGATGCGTTTGGTTCCGAACCAAGATTGGGAGGCGATTACCGAATTATTTACAAAACATTTCGAAAGCATCGCGCCGGCGGGTGTTACCGTAAAAGTTAAACCCCACCACGGCGGTCAAGGCTACGTTACGCCAATAGACAGCATCGGCTACAGGGCCGCCAACAAAGCCTATACGGAAACCTTCGGCGTTCCGGCAATTCCCGTTCGCTCCGGGGGTAGTATTCCGATAGTAGCGTTGTTTGAAAAAGAGTTGAAAAGCAAAACCATCTTGATGGGATTTGGTTTAGACAGCGACGCGATCCATTCGCCCGACGAACATTTTGGCATTTTTAATTATCTAAAAGGCATCGAAACCATTCCGTTATTTTATAAATATTTTGTAGAAATGTCGAAATAGATACTTCACAACCACTGGCTGGCTGACTGGCTGTTAATATCAAATCTAAAAGGCACGGAAACAATTTCGTTGATCTATAAGTATTTTGCAGAATTGATTGATCAAAAATAAATTAAAACAATTACAGACTGCTCTTGCGAGCGGTGTTATTAAATGAGTCTTTTGACTTAAAGTATTGAGTAAATATAATTGTTCATTGCCTTTTAAATCCTGATTAGCCCGTTAAATACTTTTATAGTTTAACTAACTTAAAGTTTTGAACCCATCCTGAGGAGGATGTAATTTTCAAAAAGAATATCCCACTCGAAAGTGATTCGGGTATATTGACTTGGCGACGTACCGGACCCGATTGACATTCTTCTTTTGCAATAGTTTTGACAATGCGTCCTTGGGAATCATATAAGTCCATTGAAACTGATTGTTTTTCGGTTATAGTAAAGGATACTTCAAAGTAATTTTTAAAAGGATTTGGAAAAACGCCTACTTCAGAAACTGCATACTCCTTAACTGCTAAAGGCGTAAAAGCGAGGTTGGGTAACATCCGCATAAGATACATTGCAGTATTCTTGTAATTTTGGCTAGCAAGGTTATTCGCTTTCCAATAACTACCGCAAACCAAGATATTTCCGTCTGGTTGCAAAACCAAATCATCAATAGTTGTAAAATTTAGTGTTCCCAACACAAAACTGCCACTGGCTTCAGCAAACCCTGCTTCACTATACCGGGTCACTGTTGGGTAACAGGTATAATTCACATATTCCTGGGTGTTTTTAAATGCCAGGAATTTTCCATTCTCAAGAAATTTTATCCCGTCAAAATAGCCCTCGACAGAGCCATTAGTACCGAACGACACGTCTGTCGAAAAGTCAGCATTATAGCGCGTCATATATTGTTGCGTAATCGAAGTGGCAAGAAATTTCCCTCCAGGCGCCTTAATCAATTTTTTAATCTGATTCGGAAGCGTCAGAATTCCTGAATTGCCGAATGAAACGTCAGGTTGACCTTGAGAAGTCAGCTTCATGATTTTTTTATATTCTGAACTGCCTAAAACTATCAAAATACTATCATCATCCTGAACAATCATATCGGTCGGACCATGGTAGTACGTAAAAAAATCTGTTGGTATTGGGACAAACTTTCCATTATCCCCGAAACTTGTATTTAAGCTATAATCAGGTTGCAATTGCACTACGATCGGAAGTAAGGCAACATTAGGCGACTGCAAGTTTTGCAATTTATAGTTTAAAAGAGTAAGTTTTCCATTGGACGCGTGCACCGTCTGTATCAAACTGGTATTGGATAAAGGCAAGTTATTAATTATAAGCTTACCCGCAGTGCCAAATGTAGTATCTGGTGAGCCATCAGGATTAAGGCGCCAAAGTCTTAATTGTTCATTCTTTTCATACTGTAAAAGCAGAATCTTACTCGTGCTTTGCAATTCAGAATATGAAAAATAATTTTGAGAATCGCCAGATGGAAGTATTACCTGTCCGTTTGACCCGAAGTTCGTATCTACCGATCCATCGGAGTTGTAACGATGTAAGACCGTTTCCTTTAATGCGCCATATGCGAACTGGGTGGTGTATCCGCCATGTAGAATAATTTTTCCGTCTGGCTGGAGCAATATCCTATTTCCTGATTCACCCCAGGAGGTAGATCCGGTCGCATACGGCGGAAAAATGATTCCATTCGTATTGAATGACGAATCTGCTTGAGCAGAAACTGCAATACAATATAAAAAAGCCAACAAAAAATGGGAATGTACCGACCTCATAACAGTTCTTTATTTTTATACATCTTAATACATCGAATTTAACTAATAGATTCGAACTATTCCTTATTCTTTTTATTTTTTTCTGCAATCCACTTCGACATATATTTAGTGCCCGCATGGAGATGGTGCATCAATACCGAACCAATAAAATTGTTTTGACGGAATTCCGCCAGATTGCTTTGTACGATCAAAACCCGCCGAACAAAATCTTCCGCGAAAAGCGATTTCGAATAACGGCTGTTTACGATTGCAATTCCGTTTTGCTGGGATTGCTTCCAAAGTATTTCATCTCGATACAATTGTACGGCAGCGTTTGCTATTTCTTGAGCGTCTTCAGCAATAAGGCCATTCCAAGACAAACTCCCTTGCATCGATTCTGCGCCAATCGCAGTAGTTACACTCGGAGTGCCGCATTGCATGGCTTCGATAAGTTTGCCCTTTGCTCC